>NZ_JAVDTD010000015.1:0-162467 GCF_031455655.1 Sphingobacterium sp. 2149
GTTTAGTTAGGGTTTAGTTAGGGTTAGTTTAGGTTTAGTATAGGTATAAGCTATACTAAACCTAACTTAAGGCTAAGCTATAGGTAAACAAAAACTAGATTAAGGGATAAGAGGGTAGTAACGCAAATCAACCGTACTTGGAGCGCAATGGCCTAGCGATGAAAGCAAAACCGAAAGGACATTATCCGAAACAGAAAAAGAAGCGACTATGCCATATAATCGAAGTTTGAATAATTGGTCATCGCAAGCGACTCGACTGCACGTACGAAAGTAAAAAATATGCCAGCGAAACCGTATATTCGTATAGTGATGATTAATCTTCTTACTCATTTTGAACGAACTTTTCAAAATCTATAAAATCGACGCCGATGAGGCACAACGTATTCAGCAATCCAAAAACGAAATACACCAGCATGATTTCGAGGAACTCATTATTGGCGTAGCGGGAAGGCTCGAACATTTTATTGACTTTAAAACGAAAACGTATACTGCCTCTTTTATAAGTTTTGTTACGCAGGGCAAAAACCACCGCGTAAAACCTCTTTTAAATAATAATCGTATTGAATTTTGGGTGATTCGTTTCAAGAGCGAATTTATTCCCGAAACTACCTTCCAACTCTACGCTCATTTTCATGAAAACGCAACATTGAGCTTCGCTAGCCCCTACTGCTTCGACAGGTTAACGATCTTGTGTCAGCTCATGCAGCAGGAAACGCTGCAGACGGCTATCGATTATGGTGTCATTAAGCAGCTGTTGAGTACGATTTTTACGATGATTGAATCTGAACGGAAAAGGCAATTTCCAGATGCACAGCAACAATTAAAAAATCAGGGAACAACTTTCAAGAATTTTCTATCGATCTTAGAAGAGAATTATCGACGACCGGAAGGCGTTAATTTTTATGCGGAGAAGCTTTTTATGTCTGCCCGAAACCTAAATTTAATTTGTCAGAGTATCTTACAACAAAGCGTTTCTGAGATTATTGAAACCAGGAAACTGATTGAAGCAAAAAATCTACTGTTGACAACGAATAAAACGATTTCGGAAATTGGCTTTGAACTGGGCTATCAAGAAAAAGCTTACTTTACCAATGTCTTCAAAAAGAAAGCTGGCATGACGCCTTCTGAATTCAGAAATGAAATTCAGAAGCTTATTTCCGAATAGTACAACAGTTTGACCAGATTATTATACCCCTGCCTCACCCCCAGCTTTTACCTTTGTACAGAAAATTGACGCTATTACAATATATTAAATGCGTAGAAAGGATTTTATTAAAATTATGGCAACATTACCTTTAGTTGGTGCAGCACACCATGTGAGCTCTTTATATAAATTTTCTGGCGAACTCGAAGCAACGGACAAATATCCGGTTCTATTTCTAGGCCATGGAAGTCCGATGAATGCCATCGAAGACAACGAATTTGTGCAGGGATTCAAAAAAATAGGCCAGACTTTCGAGAAGCCTAAGGCAATTCTCGTGGTCTCTGCACACTGGGAAACACGTGGAACATTTGTCACAGCGATGGAACATCCGGCCACCATACATGATTTTGGCGGCTTTCCTCAAGCTTTATTTGATGTGCAATATCCAGCCCCCGGAAGTCCGGCACTCGCTGCAGAAACGCAGCGTATTGTCAGCAAAGCGGATATTCACCTAGACGATAAATGGGGACTGGATCATGGATCTTGGTCAGTTGTTAAACATCTTTATCCCAATGCAGATGTACCCATTATTCAAATGAGCATCGATTATACGAAGCCGGCTGCATACCATTATGAGATTGCACAGCAATTAACCGAGCTACGGAAAAAAGGTGTTCTGATTATCGGCAGCGGAAATATGGTGCACAATCTGCGGATGGTGGCCTGGGACAAGCTGAATACAACTGGTTATGCCTTTGAGTGGGCTACAATAGCCAATGAAAAAATGAAAAAATTAATACAGGACGGCAACCACCAGGCTTTAATTGATTTTAGAAAACAGGGTAAAGAGTTTGACTTGGCAATTCCAACGCCTGAACATTACCTGCCATTAATCTATACGTTGGGCTTACAGGATAAAAATGAAGAACTCTTTCTTTTCAACGACAATTCTGTGGCAGGATCGCTAACGATGACGTCACTGAAAATTGGCTAAACTACCAAATGACAGCGTAACAATACCAAACAAATACAGGCTATTCCATATACCTACAAGCCATTCTGTTGAGCGCTTTGTCTGGATAATGGAATGGGCCTGTAGGTATATTAAAAAGCTGGAATTACGACAATCTCGAAATTTCTATGACAAAAATAGCTTTGATTCCAACAGTAGGATCAATAAATTTGTTTGAAACAAAACAATGTACCTCAACTTAACGCATGGCAACAAAACCTGTTATCGAAATTGAATATTGTCCAAAATGCAATTGGATGCTTCGCGCCGCCTATATGGCGCAGGAGTTGCTGAGTTCGTTTACGGAAGATATCCACGGGGTAATGCTCGTTCCCAGCGAAATTGCGGGACGTTATACCGTACGCGTGGCGGACAACGAGATCTTTGATCGAAAAAGAGCCGCTCGTTTCCCCGAGATAAAAGAGCTCAAACAACTGATCCGAGACATTGTCGCACCGGACAAGTCCTTGGGTCATTCAGACAAATCGACTTCATCCCACCTGTAATTTAGCATAAATCGGATTTTGTAGGCTTCTTCTTTTTAGCAACTTTGTATAAATTAAATGAACAATCATGACTATTCAACAAGAAGTGGATTTTCAACGTATCGCCAAGGCGATACATTTCTTACAGGAGAACTTTAAGATACAGCCTACATTGGGTCAGATTGCTTCACATGTTTATATGAGTGAAGCTCATTTTCAACGCATGTTTACCGCTTGGGCAGGAACGAGCCCCAAAAAATTTTTGCAATATGTAAGTATAAATCATGCGAAATCATTGCTCAAGGAAAGTACTATTGTCGAAACGACATTCCAGCTTGGTCTGTCCAGCAGCAGCAGACTTCATGAACTATTTATCAATATCGAGGGAATGACTCCGGCCGAATATAAAAATGAGGGCGCCAATCTTATTATATTGTACGATTATTATGAAAGCTTATTTGGTACCATGCTCATTGCGTCCACACCAAAAGGTGTTTGCCATATTGCCTATGCAGATGATCAGACTCAAGCCCTTGTATCGCTCCAGCAACGATTCCCCAAAGCAACCTATTTTCAACAGGGGAATGGCATGCACGATAGTGCCCTTAAGGCATTAAACCCTCAAAATAAAGATATCCGCCAGGTAAAATTACATTTAAAAGGAACTGACTTTCAATTGAAAGTTTGGGAAGCCTTGTTAAAAATTCCGATGGGTAACTTGAGCACTTATGGTGCTATTGCTTCTCAAATAGGTAACCCAAAAGCCTCCCGCGCCGTTGGTACTGCTATTGGAAGTAATCCTATTGCTTACCTTATCCCCTGCCACCGTGTGATACAAAACAGCGGTATGTTTGGTGGCTATCGATGGGATCCGATGCGAAAGACAGCGATGATCGGATGGGAGAGCTTTCATACAGCTGTTTAGAAAAAAAGATACTAATATGGAACTTTTCGACAATCTCTTCGATGGCAATAGAAATTTACTCCCTTACGACGGTACTGTCAATTATTATGGCAAAATATTATCTGTGCTGGAGGCAAACCGCTATTTTGATAGACTCATGGAGTCAATTGAATGGGTAAACGATCGGGCCGTTATTTTTGGAAATGAAATAATCACCAAACGAAAAGTGGCCTGGTATGGGGATGATGCGTTCGAATATAGTTATTCTAATACCACCAAAAAGGCGCTTCCGTGGACAAAGGAACTTCTTGAGCTGAAAAAAATAGCGGAAAAACAGACACTGGAAACATATAATTCCTGTCTGTTGAATCTTTATCATAATGGCGACGAAGGTATGGCCTGGCATAGTGACGCGGAGAAAGATCTTAAAAAAAATGGGGCAATTGCTTCGCTAAGCTTTGGTGCTGAACGCAAATTTGCTTTTAAGCATAAGACCAGTAAGGAAAAAATAGATATCATTCTAGGACATGGCAGTCTTTTGGTCATGAAAGATCTGACGCAAACCTATTGGCTGCATCGACTTCCACCTACAAAAAAGGCTTTCGGCGCACGGATTAATCTGACATTTAGAACCATCGATCAACCCTAACCCTCGTCGTTAATAATCGTACATACCAGTTACACGTGAGCACGCCCCCCTATTGGTTACATTGGACATAGGGCACAAAATTAGATTCTTCTATTGGGAATCAGGCATCAATCGCGTCAACCTTTTTGAAACATAAAAGCTGACACGAGCGACTGGACTACTATAAGTTGTCCAAACTATTATCTTTAGGGGTATAATCCATAAAAATACCTCCATCCAATGTAATATGCTTGGCTTGTTTAGCAGAGGACCAGGATATCGTTACCTGCTTTTCATTGGGCTGCCAAACCGCTGGTGTTTGATGTCTTGTTTCTATAGATCCATCTGTATAGGTTATCACTACATCAAATGGAATTGCAAATCCGCCCACATTGGAGACGGTGAGGGTATTTTTGCTGCTCAGTCGCTTAAAGCTATCTACCTTAAGATCGATGTAATGATTGCTGAAATACCAATTTTTCCAATACCAGTTTAAATTCTGTCCTGCTCCGGCATTAATGCTATAAAAGAAGTCCCAAGGCGTAGGATGTTTTCCATGCCATAGCCCCATATAATGGTGCAATGCCTTTTTAAACAATTCATCCCCAAGATAATCCCGTAGTGCAATGTAGGATAATGCCGCTTTAATATAGGCATTGTTACCGTAGCCTAAACCACTTAACTGAGAAGTCATGGTAATCAAGGGTTGGTCTTCTTCTGTAGCGGGGTCCAAAATATAGCGCTTTACGCGGGCATCCTTAAAAAGCGCTTTGTTTTTTTCGGCACCTATCTCTGCGTTCCCAATCCAGAATTCCAATGCCGTAGCCCAGCCTTCGTCCATATAACCATACCGCGTCTCATTGATACCCATGTAAAAAGGGAAATAAGTATGGGCAATTTCGTGGTCCGCCGTTTGTCGTGCATCCACAAGATTATCAGGTACGCTCGAATCGTTGATCATCATCGGATATTCCATATCGGCAAATCCCTGAACCGCCGTCATCGTTGGGTAGGGATAGGTGACTCCGGGCCAGTTTTTGGAGAACCAGTCGATACAGTATTGCTGCCAACCAATATAATGTTCAAAATCTGGCGTGCCGGCAACATAGCTGGACTGTACACTGACGCGTTTACTCCCCAGATCTACACTTCCCCCATCCCAGATGTAATTGTCACTCACGCTGAAACAAAAATCAGGGACATAGGTTGCTTTGAATTTCCACGTATTCCACGCTTGTTGTGCTGTCACTTTCCCCGATTTCATTTCCGCATCTGTCGCGATATGTATCGGGGTATCGCTGAGTTTAGATTTTTCGAAACGTTCCAAAACTGGTTTTTGTAGTACATCGGCAGCATTTGTCAATTCACCTGTCGCCCAAACGACAAAGTTCTTAGGAACGGATATCTCAAATTGGTAATCGTTGAACCCATTGTAGAATTCCTGCCGCCCATTGTGTTCCAGGAGATCCCAGCCATTGTAATCGTCATATACAGACACACGTGGATAGGAATAAGCGCAATAGAAGGTAGAGGCATTCAGCAGCCCTTCCCGGTCACTCTCTATAGAAAGCGGATATTCCCAGCTGATATCCAATGTTGCAGTAGTTCCCGGAAGGATTTTCTGTCCAAAATCGGCTAACTTTACGGTTCCCCAGTCTTTGCTGTTCACTTCATAGACTTGACCATTCAATTTAAACGACTTAATCTCCAGACCCGAAGTCAGGTAATCGTCCGAAGCGTACGCCGCACGCACTGCATTGGGTTTATGAACATTATTGACAAATCGAATCGCTATGCTTTTCAGTGTATCTGGACTATTATTGCTGTACAAGATGGTCTCTGTTCCACTTACTATCTTTGTGTCCGGGTCCAATTTTACCCGCACGTCATATTTCCCAAAATTTTGCCAATAATTTTTTCCCGGTAGCCCGGTCGTGGTTCGGGTTCCCTTTTCAATCGCTTGCTGAATATTTCTTGGTGTATACAACTCTTGGGCATGAGCCGCCCCTGTCAATAAAAGCAGGGACAATCCGTAATTAAATATCGTGCGTCCTATCATATCCTAATTTAAATAATCAAACTAAGATAAATTTGTTGTGATTTGCAAGTTTAATATTCCAGCTTGACAACAAAAATATCCCTATTGCCCCGTTGCTATTAACCATCGTTCACATGGCAAAAAGAAGACAGCTTTCAGCCGCTGGAAAACTTTTTATTTTTTTTAACGTTTATTTTTAAGATAAATTCAAAGGTATGCATCAACTTTTACGTTATAACGACTTCCTCCGACACGCTTTTTTAGGTATGCTTTTAATCTTAATCCCGACACTGCTTCGCGCTCAAACCGATACAAATACAGATTCTATTGCGCAGTATAAACATCAGCGCGACTCAGCTCTGGCGCGTCAATATGATATTTCTGATCTAATCGGAAGAATTATCCATCCCAAACGAAAGAAGGCCCATGCCAGCAAACGTTCGCCTATTACCTTAATGCCCAATATTGCATACAATCCGACCATTGGTGGTCAGATTGGCGTCAAGGCTGTCGCCGGGAAGATACTCGGAGATCCAAAAACAACGACCATGTCAATTGCCGCGACATCGGCCTCAATCACCACAAAAAATATTATGGTGTTCTATATCAGTCACAATGTGTTTACACCGAACAATAAGTTAAATTTCCAGGGTGCTTTTGCGCTTGTTAAAATGGTCGCTTTAGACGCTGGATTGGGTATGACTCCCCAGGGCAAATGGAACAATGCAGATGAGGAGATCCTTGCCAACCCAGAGCATAAGAAGTATGGGGCAAAATATAATGCATTTACATTTAATGAAAAAGTCTATAAGCGCATTGCCGACAATCTCTTTGTCGGGGCAGGACTGGCTTTTGACCTACGCCGTAAAATAACCAGTAGCGGTCCTAATGGCAACGTTACACCCAATACAATCTATACTGAAAAACACGGCTTCGAACCCGACAGTTACAATTCCAATGGACTCCTGCTCAATATGCAATATATGACAAGGGATAACCCCAATAGGCCTTATAAAGGAATCTATTCCGATATAGGTGTGCGATGGAATACAACGCTGCTGGGCAGTAGCAAAAGTGCTGTGCAGCTTACTACCGACTTCAGAAAGTACTTTAGCTTATCTCCCTCCGACCCTGCCCATGTCTTGGCTTTTTGGTATTGGGGTTCGTACAGACTTGGTGGCACACTTCCCTACTTTGACCTACCTGGAACAGGAAGGGACGTTGCTGTTAGAAGTGGCCGCGGTTATACCATTGGTTACTTCAAAGGAATTTCTTTCGGTTATGCTGAAACAGAATACCGGTTTCCAATTCTCAAGAATCGCTTTCTAAGCGGAGCTGCATTTTTTAACCTACAGACAGCCAGCGATGAACTGGGCACCAAACTTTTTGAACGGTGGCAGCCTGGTGGCGGTGCCGGATTGCGGGTGCTGTTTAATAAAGCAACACGCACAAATCTATGTCTGGATTATGCCTTTGGAAAATATGGCTCCCGAGGATTCTTTTTAGGGCTAAATGAAGCCTTCTAATCCGACCATGAGGGGTATCCTCATTTACCATAAAATAACTAAATTAGCCGATGTTTTTATTCTTTCCCTTCGCAAAGAGTGACTGAATAGGCTTTGACGGTACTTCATCATGAATTTAAAAATCTTTTTTCTATACATTCTATTATTATTGGGTCTTGTTTCGTGTCATCCGGTAAATAGGCCAACAACACTAAAAAGCGATGAAGGAAAGAAAGAACAAATAGCACCTGCTGTATCTCCAACACTTCGATTGGATACTTCAAGTTACGATAGCCCACTTTTTTCAGATAGAATAAAAGAACAAACGCAGCAGTTATTAAAAATGAACGACGACGGCATGTTTGATAAATTGCATCGGAAATTATCGGCGACACTAAAGGCGGATCAAAAGGATTATTTTCTTGGGCATCCTAACTTGGTTGTTTTAGCAATCGCTAAAGGGAATATTTTCGATAATGGCCCCGGTGACTTTGGCTATATATTGTACAACAAAGACAGTCACCGTATCGAAATAGTCCTTTTTAATCACAAGAATAAATCATTCGGTACTTTTTATAAGGAGTTAAAAGTTGTCAATACCCTTAAAAACCTGGATTGCTCATCCAGCTTGGCATCGCTCGATTATCTCGTTGCTTCAGAACTGATTTATCAAGAGGAGTATATTCGATTAAACAACTCCAATTACTTGATAGACGACAATTCCTTTACGGTAACTGATGTTTCTACGAATAAAAATTTTGATTTGCGGCGGGGCTGTCTCAACAAAGATTTTACAAAAGCCACGATGGCCAATAGTGTTTGTGTACCAACAAGCGCTGTTTATGCCAATTTTCGATGCCTAAAATACAATAAGAAAAAGCAGATTTTTGAAATTTATTTCAGTCAGGAATTTGCAGACTAAGCCGATCTAACAACGATGAAAAGATATTACATGTTCGCCGCCCTTGGTTTATGCGGAAAATTATATGCTCAGGAAGTAGATACAGCGACGAATAGGCTAGAACAGGTAGAGGTTAAAGCCTACTTCAATAAACAACCGCTACTACGACTGACCTCCTCGGCCGCTGTGCTGAGCCGCCAAATGATCCAATCCCAGCAATCTCCCAGCCTTGTATCGGCATTGAACAGGGTACCAGGATTACGGATGGAAGAACGCTCTCCTGGAAGTTATCGACTTGCACTCCGCGGCAGTATGATCCGTTCACCTTTTGGTGTTCGTAATGTCAAAATCTACTTGAACGACTTTCCTCTTACTGATGCTGGTGGAAATACCTATCTTAATTTGATCGATCCGTATGCATTGGGCCAGATCAATATCTTAAAAGGTCCCGATGGATCGATCTACGGTGCTAATTCGGGTGGTGTAGTCTCCTTATACAGTAAGGGATTCGACCAATCTTCCAAACCGGAAGTCAACCTGCAACTGACCGGCGGCTCTTATGGTCTTTTTCAAGAACAGCTTAACACCATATTACCCTTTAGCCAGACACAGCAGTTAGCCATCAATCAGAGCTGGACCCGAAGTGATGGATATAGACAAAATTCGGCTTTAAACAAAAAGAATATTCAGCTCAATTACAATTGGCAGTACGCCAAAACTTCCGAATTAAAATTCACCGGGTTTTATTCGGATCTTGGCTATCAGACTCCTGGGGGTCTCACCGCCGTACAAATGGAAACTGACCGCAGGCAGGCTAGGCCGAAGGGCGGGCCAAATCCTGGGTCTGTTGAGCAAAAAGCGGCTATCTACGATAAAACGTTCTTTGGTGGACTCAGCAACCAAACGCGTCTCAGCTCTAAAATGACCTTATTTGCCAGTATATTTGGTTCGTCAAATCAGATCAAAAATCCGTTCATCACCAATTACGAGAAACGAGACGAGAAAAACCTGGGAACGCGCTTATATCTATCTTATGCCGATCTATTGGGCAAGGATTTAAAATATGAGCTGCAGCTCGGCCTGGAAGCACAAAAAGGCTGGTATGCTGTTGACAACTATGATAATGAAAAAGGTGTCGCCACCAACCCGCAGGCTAAGGACAAGTTGGATAACAGCCAACAATCATTTTTTGCCCGCACCCAACTGGAATGGCTCGAGCGTCTTCAATTAGAGCTTTCGCTTGGATTAAATGAGAGTAAAATTGGCTACCGACAATATTTTCCTGTTGAACAGGAAGACAAAGCAAACATTGATTTTGGGAGTACATGGATGCCTAGAGCAGCTTTATCCTATTTAATTACCCCCATGTTTGCACTGAGAGCGTCAATCTCCAAAGGGTTCTCTACACCAACTGTTGCGGAGGTCCGTTCATCGGATAATTCAATTAATACGCTACTCAAGCCTGAAACGGGTACGAATCATGAACTGGGATTGCGCTTGCATTTGTGGAATCGCCGGGTCGTTTTAGATGCTGCGGCCTACACGTATCAAATGGACAACGCCATTATCAGACAGCTCAGGGAAAATGGTGCTGAATATTTCCAAAATGCGGGTAAAATAGACCAAAAGGGGTTAGAAGCATCAATACTGCTCTATTTGATCACACCGCAAGTGTCCGGTGTTGTCCGTAGCCTACAGTTCGCCAGTAATTTTTCCTTCAATGATTACAGTTTTAGAACCTATCAGGTGGGCGACAAAAATTATCAGGGTAATAAGCTTCCTGCGGTTCCGAAAACAGTATGGGTGAATTCATTGAATATACTTTTTCCGAATCAATTTCGATTCGACCTTTTGTCTAATCTAACCGCAGCAATACCATTGGATGATGCAAATTCTGTTTATGCCAAACGGTATCATCTTTTGCAGGGCAAATTATCTTGGACAAAATCTGTCGGATCCCGGTATCAAATCAGACTTTTTGGAGGTGCAGACAATCTGCTGAATGAAAAATATAGTCTTGGAAACGATATCAATGCCTTTGGGGGCCGCTATTTTAATCCTGCCCCCTTGCGTAATTATTATGGGGGTATGAGTTTTAACTTTTAATCAAGTCGTATGGAGTTTCATCAGCACGTATTGACCAATATTGATTTCAACAAAGTAAGCCGGCATTCTTATTTTCCTTGGATGGACTTGACACTCTCTCATTTCCATGTGAATGCACTGGAGATGGAGATCAATCAGGCAACGTTTAGTGTACAGGAAAATTATAACGACTTTGAGGTGATGATTATCCATACCGCTCCGGCGACAGCCGTATTCTGCAACTGTCTCCATACAGGATTTTGTCGTCATCAAAAGGCGGCTTTAAGTAAATTATTCATGCAGGAAAATTGGCTGGCATTCTTTGACGCCAATCGGTACAAAGATCTCCTGAAAAAAGTTGCGGCACAATATGGACTGGAAGATGAACCGGCTCTAGAAAATTATTTTTCTGCGCATATCAAAGCGGGTAAACTAGACTTCTCACTGAAAGACAAACAGTTAACATCCATTGATGACTTCGATCTGGTGGCGGAATCTCTTACCCCGAAAAGCAAATCTCCTATCGAACAGCTGCATTATTTTGTTGTATTAACACGCAATCGGTATTACAAAAATCTGCAGGTGCTCCTCTGTCAGGCTTCATTAACGAAATCCGGAATGCTCAAAAACCCGATTTCTGATGGTGATATCCAAACATGTGTCTGGCGGAGCCGCTCAATAGAGGAAATGCAATTTTACACGGCTGTGCTTCAGCTTTCGCAGGTAGTGCAACAAGATTTGGAAATTATGTCCAGCCTGAAGGCAATTGCAAAAAACCCGCTACAGATGGATTTTTACCTACATGATTATGAACAATATGAAAATATAACAGCCTCCTCCGTATCAGCAGTTCAGCTTAGTCTGAAGAAAGGTGATATTAAGCTCTTTATTACAAAAAAACGCTCATTTTATGCTATTCAGGGAGAAATTCATATCCATGCCATAGCCTACAGTTTACAGGATTTAGTTATTCTTTTGGATCATTTCATCTTCATCAGAAATCAGCTTTTTCTGATTGAAAATAAGCTTCACCTCAAGTTGATACGTTTGTTTAGCAACAAGGGTGAGCAGTTGTTGATTCATCAGCGGAAATTCAAAGAATTCAACAGCTTATTTTTGGAACCGCTCGCGCATTCGGTGGACTTGCATTTCCGGGATATTCCTAAAGCGAGCAAGCCGCAGTTAAAGGAAAATCTGTATTATCAAGACATGCAACCGATCCTATTTCTTGAAGAGTCAGCCGATTTTGTCAACCTTATTCCAGTGATGCGTTATGGAGAGGTCGAAATTCCTATTTTAAGCAAACGAAACATATTTGGAACGGATAGTAAGGGCAACCAGTTTTTGGTCGATCGGAAGCGCGAATCAGAAACTAACATAATTTCGCTTTTACTGAAGCAACATCCGTATTTTGAGGAACAGATGCACGATGGAAGCTTCCAGCATTTTTATCTCCATCGCCGCTATTTTCTAGATAAAGACTGGTTTTTAGATGCTTTCGATGAATGGCAGCATCACGGTATACAGATCATTGGATTTAATGCCCTTCGGGGGAATAAATTAAGTCGTTTTAAAGGTAAAATACATATCGAGGTACTGAGTGGTCAAAACTGGTTCAATGCCCATATACAGGTTAAATTTGGTCCTAAGAGCGTTTCGCTTAAAAAACTCGAAAAGGCCGTACGGAACCGTTCGCAGTTTATCACGTTAGACGATGGCACCCAGGGAATTTTACCGCAGGAGTGGCTCGATAAATTTGAAGCTTATTTTAATGCCGCCGAAACGATCACGGATGATTTCATTGAAATTCCAAAATATAAATTTAATGAGATTGACCATCTTTTTGAGCAGTCTGAGATAGATCCTACCGTAGTGGCAGAGCTTAGCATGCTGAGAAGTCGACTCACTAATTTTTCTTCGTTCTCCAAACTTCAGATTCCTTCATCCTTTGTTGGAAATCTACGCCCCTATCAGCAAGAGGGAGTACAATGGTTGCATTTTTTGGATGGGCTTAACTTTGGAGGCTGTCTTGCCGATGATATGGGGCTCGGCAAAACTATCCAAATTTTAGCTTTCTTGGCTACTCAAAAAGGACGGGGACAAACTGCAGCAACTTTACTGGTACTTCCCACGACCTTAATCTTCAACTGGCAGCACGAAATTCAGCAATTTCTTCCGTCTTTTGAAACGCTCGTTGTCGATGGTCCAAATAGCCTACAAAAAGCGCGGCAGCCTGAATCCTATGACCTGATTTTAATTTCTTATCACAACCTGTTGACAGCGATCAATATGCTGAAAAAAATAAAGTTCAATTATGTTATATTGGATGAATCGCAGCAAATAAAAAATCCAGATTCTCAGCGTTATAAAACAGTAAACTTACTACAATCAAGAAATCGTATTATTTTGACAGGAACCCCTATCGAAAATAACACAATGGATCTCTATGCGCAGATTTCCTTTATTGTGCCCGGTTTACTAGGAAGTAAAAAGTACTTCAAAGATGTTTACACCACCCCTATAGACGCCTTCCACGACCGCAAAAGAAAAGAAATGCTGAAAGAAAAAGTAAAGCCTTTTATTCTGCGCCGAACAAAGCAGGATGTATTACGTGATCTTCCAGCGAAGAATGAACTGGTTCTTTACTGTGAAATGAAAAGTGCTCAACGGCGAATTTATGATCTTTATGAAAAGGAGTTCCGCGAATTTATCTCGGCCAAAGATGGGGATGAAATCAGAAAAAGCCCTATGCATGTATTGAAAGGTTTAACCAGATTGCGCCAGATATGTAACTCGAGCAAACTGCTCCAAAATGAAGAGCTGACATCCACGGAGGACTCTGCCAAAATTGAAATGCTTATGGAGCAGATTGTGCATAAAAAAGAGCAGCATAAAATGATCGTATTTTCACAATTCGTAACGATGCTCAAACTGATTAAAGAGGCTTTGGATAAACGGGGTATCCGTTCATTGATGCTCACAGGGAAATCCAAAAATCGAGGTCAGCTGGTTAGCGATTTCCAGTACAATAAGGATATACCTGTTTTTCTGGTGAGCCTGAAAGCAGGGGGCACTGGACTCAATCTTGTCGCTGCCGATGTGGTGTATCTGGTGGACCCTTGGTGGAATCCTGCAGTCGAACAACAGGCCATTGACAGGATTTATCGCATGGGGCAGCAAAAAACGGTAACTGCAGTTCGGTTAATCAGCCCGAATACCGTTGAAGATAAAATTCAGACCTTACAGCAGCATAAAAAGGAAATAAGCAAAAGTATTCTGGATGAAGGCGGCAGCTTGGATACCTTTTATCTGGATAAAAGCTATTTAATGGAGTTGCTGCGATAACTTTGGCTTTCATGTGTTACCTTAAACGCTTTTGTTAATTTATCCGCTTTCTTTATCGTATATCACACAGCAACGAACTAGCTATTAACGCGCCGTAGCCATCATTCTACGATCTGTTTTCTGTACTTCGAATCGATTATATATTTTACTCCTCTGGCATCTACAAATACAGGTTTGCCGAGGTATTGCTCGTCTATACGTCGATCGATAGCGGCGCGATACCTAGTGGTTGAGCTGGAGGAACTATAGGTGATATTTTCAACTGATTTTGCGGGGCTACTGATTACTTCCGAACCTTCATATACTTGGTCACTCACCCTACCTTTAAAACGCTTTTCGTCGGTTGCACTTATTGTTTTATCGTGATTTTCAGTATCATCCTCGTGAATTACATTAAGATTCCCCCTGTCGACTTGTGGGTTTAAAGGAAAGAATGGATCTAACCAGCGATATACTCCATGAAATTCAGGTACTGAGTTATAAAAAGCATGCATCTGTTGCGCTATTACACTATGGATTCCGCCTACTACAATCAGCACCAACAGTAAGCAACGTCTAAAGATTATTAATTCAACTCCTAACATATCTCTTTTTTCTTTCGTTGAATTACGTTCAAATAAAATGCCATCCCCCCCTTAGCGCCTCATGTTTAACACATTTTTAACTAAAGGAAATTTCACTTTCTAGTTCCCATGTAATTAAAAAGGCCTTACAGATTCTGTTGTCGGAGTTAACTGATATATATTTCAGTTATATACTTGAATACGATACGATCGGAGATTGCGTACTTATCAAAGAGAATACGGAGATCATCATATAACGTTTTATTTTTGTCTTGTTCTTTTGGGAAATAGGAGGATGAACGCACTCTTCCCAAAAAAGATCGGAGGTCTAAGATCTGTTGATTTGGCAAAGTTATCTTTTTCATTGCCCGGGTTCCAAAAAAGTGTTTAAGATCGTCATCACCAATATTTTTGTGGCTGACCGGCTGATAACTGGGGATATGACTGCGTAAAAAATGTTCATACTCTTGCTGAAAGGCATCCGTGGGATCGCGCTGGTTCCAGACGATTACCATATGTCCATTTTCAGTAAGAATACGGTCAAACTCTTTTCGACAGGCCTGCCGGTCGAACCAATGGAACGATTGTCCGGCAAAAATAAGATCAACACATCCGGACTCAATGGTCGTGTCTTCGGCGGTGGCATTCACTGCAATTAGATTCCTATAGGTTTTAAAATGATGCAACAAAGATTCACGCATTTCACGATTGGGTTCTACGGCAAAAACGTCATTTCCATTTTCGAGAAAGAGTTGGGTAGAGAGCCCGGTGCCGCTGCCAATATCGGCAACCAACCATTTCTTATGTAACCCGATCTGTTCTTTTAGCACCTGAATAATCTCCTTAGGGTAATTAGGTCTAAATTTTTCATAATCGACAACCCTGTCTGTGAATCTATCAATACTGTTTTTGTCCATACTAAGCATACTATAACTAGTCGATGATACCCTCATCTTTAAAACTGTAATATCCGTTATCGGTAAAGATTAAATGATCGGCAACTCTAATATCCATAATTTTAGAGGCTTCGACAATTTTTTGCGTCAGGATTTTGTCAGCATTGCTCGGATACAAAGTACCTGAAGGATGGTTGTGAATAAGTATAATGGCGTGTGCTTTGAGGCTGATTGCCGTTCGTAAGATTATTCGGACATCAACTGGCGTAAAATCATTACCGCCACGGCCAATGAGCTGCTTGTCCAATATTTTATATGCGGTATTCAAATACATTGTCCAAAATTCCTCATGCGGGAGGTCTTGTAATATTGGTTTCATAAGGGTATATACATAGCGACTACTGGTCACCTGTTTACGCTCTTCGGCGGGCAGTTCGTTTTTGCGACGAGCGAGCTCCAAGGCGGCAAGAATGGAAATGGCTTTTGCTTCTCCTATGCCTTTATACCTGCTCAGTTCTGCGACATCCATTGTGGAAAGTGTCTGCAGGCTGTTATTGGCATCAGCTAATATACGCCGACACAATTCTACGGCACTTTCATTTTTGGATCCAGAGCCAATCAAGATCGCTAATAATTCGGCATCTGTAAGTGCCCTACGACCTTGCTTCAAAAGTTTCTCCCTCGGGCGATCGGCCTCAGCCCAATCCCGAATGACTAGTTTGTACGAGTTTGGCATTTGCAGTTAAGTTATAAAAGGCTAGCGTACATAAATATACAAAAAAAGCTACTTAATATCCTGAGAAATAAACAATCTATCAATTAAAAAAAATTGGCAATAGGGATTTACTTCACATTTCACTCTGAAACGTTATCTTTGTACTTCATAAAAATTTTTTGAATATGAGTAAAGCGATCATTAAAACAGAAAAAGGCGACATGACTGTGGAGTTCTACACAGCTGATGCTCCAAATACAGTAGCCAATTTTATTAAACTTGCTAAATCAGGATATTATGATGGATTAGCATTTCACCGCGTGATTCCTGATTTCGTGATCCAGGGTGGTTGTCCAAATTCACGAGAAGGTGCCGCAGGCACACCGGGAACAGGTGGTCCTGGTTATAAAATTGACTGTGAACTGACTGGCGAAAACCAATATCACGATAGAGGTGTATTATCTATGGCTCACGCTGGCCGTAATACAGGAGGTTCTCAATTTTTCATCTGCCATAGCCGCAATAACACTGCTCACCTGGATCGTAACCATACCTGTTTTGGAAAGGTAACTGAGAATGTGGATATTGTTGACGATATCAGACAGGGTGACCGTATCTTATCAATTGAAGTTATCGAAGATTAATTCTTGGAGATTTAAATATAGTTAAAATGAATTTAAGAGGATTAGTATCCGTAACTGGTAAACCAGGATTGTTCAAATTGGTTGGACAAAATAAAGGAGGTTTTATTTTAGAAACCCTTGATCAGGCAAAAATTAAAACTGTAGTCAGTTTATCTTCGACAAAAATGGCTACTTTGGAAGACATCACAATTTATGGTGAAGAAGAAGAAATTCGGTTATTGAATATTTTTGAAACGATCAAAGAGAAAGGAATTGCTTTACCGGATACAAAATCAGATGGCGAAACGTTGAGAAATTTCTTCCGTGAAGTAGCGCCCGGCCATGATGAATCACGTGTCTATTCATCGGATATTAAAAAGGTGATTACTTGGTATAATATTATCAAAGAATTTCCTTTATTTGAAGAAGAAGCTCCTGCTCCTTTAATGTAGATTTTACCTAAATCAAATAAAAAACGGAGTTGATTATTGATCAACTCCGTTTTTTATTTGACGTACTAATGAAACACGACATCAAGCACCCTTTGTTCGACGCTATATTGATCACTGGGGCCATCAGCCCTGGTACGCATTTTTGTCACTTCAAATTCTTTGGGTCCAAATTGCTTTTCAACGACAGCTGTTGTTGTAAAACGCAGTAGTGAATTCTCGTCATCCTTAAGATAGGCATCAATTTCGAGAATCCCTTCGTTTTCATCAAACACATAAGGATGCAGTCTATTAATTCCTTTTGGAATCCGTGGACTTTTCCAAATGACAAATTTAGGAAGTGCTTTATCCTTCGGATCAATTTTATTGTAAATGGCCTGTTGGCAGGTAATGCCGGCAATTACTTTTGTTTTCCCCGTTTTGTCGATCATATAGTCTTTGGGATTTATTCGTATCTGCACTTTGGCAAACCCATGGGAAATTCCCTCTGGAAAGTTAAGGGAAATATTAATATCCTCATTTTCTCGATTTGCTAAAAAGCCTTCTCCTGTACCTTTAATGTAATTCACATAATTTTGCAACTGATAGGTTAAACCTTCAGCAATGGATTTTGCTTGTTGCTGATCAAATCTAATTTCCATCTTGCGTAAGGGAACAAGCATAAGTTCCATGCGTTGGAGGGGATTTCCTATATCAAAGCTATCTGCCTCCTTTTTTTGGGATTCGGGCAGTGCGGATATCGTTTTCCACAGAACGGCAGGTGAGCTCTCTTTATTCAGATTCATCAACCTGAGGAGTTCAGCAAAAGGCATATTCGGAAAGGTAACTTTTTGTTCGATTACCGCAGCATTGATACGTTTTGAAGAACGGATGTCAGTTGTTGTATTTGATTCTTCG
Source organism: Sphingobacterium sp. 2149 (assembly GCF_031455655.1). Lineage (NCBI taxonomy): Bacteria > Pseudomonadati > Bacteroidota > Sphingobacteriia > Sphingobacteriales > Sphingobacteriaceae > Sphingobacterium > Sphingobacterium sp. 2149. The sequence continues at coordinate 18,191 of NZ_JAVDTD010000015.1, forward strand.
TGTAATTTAACTTCTTTGGGGGTAGAAGATTGACAATTACAAAAAAGCAGTGATAGGCCAAATAAAGGGAGAGATAAGGCGTACTTTATTAGATATTTTATCATATCTATTTTTGTTTAAATGTATTTTGTACAAATTTACCTTATTTGCTGCATATATCACAAAAAAGCTCCAGAAATAATATCTGGAGCTTTTTTTCTTCGATTTGCCACTCGGGCTCATCAGGTTATTTAATGTCCTTTTGGTTCGGCGTCGATACGTTTAATATCTGCACCTAATTTCCGTAAGCGCTCTTCGATATCTTGATAGCCGCGTTCAATTTGTTCGATGTTGTGGATCACAGACTTTCCTTTTGCCGATAAGGCTGCAATGAGTAGGGATACTCCGGCACGGATATCAGGGGAAGTCATTTCAATACCTCTCAGGTAATGTGATTTGTTCAATCCAATAACCGTGGCGCGATGTGGGTCACACAAAATAATCTGAGCCCCCATATCAATCAATTTGTCCACGAAGAACAAACGGCTCTCGAACATTTTTTGGTGGATCAATACATTTCCTTTTGCCTGCGTTGCTACCACGAGCACTATACTCAATAAATCTGGCGTAAAACCTGGCCAGGGTGCATCCGAAATCGTCAGAATAGATCCATCTATAAATGTATCAATCTCATAGGAGTCTTGTGCAGGAATAAAAATATCGTCACCACGTAATTCAAACTTGATACCCAAGCGCGAAAATACAGATGGGATAACACCAAGTTCTTCAAAACAGACGTCCTTAATTGTAATTTCCGAACCTGTCATTGCTGCCAATCCGATGAAGGAACCTATTTCAATCATATCGGGCAACATACGGTGTGAAGTACCGCCAAGACGTTCTACACCTTCTATGGTCAACAAATTAGATCCAATACCGGATATTTTTGCTCCCATGCGGTTTAGCATCTTACATAATTGCTGTAAATAAGGCTCACAAGCTGCATTGTATATCGTTGTTGTGCCTTTGGCCAATACAGCAGCCATTACAATGTTGGCAGTACCGGTCACTGAAGCCTCGTCCAATAGGATATAGCTGCCTTTTAGCGCTGTTGCATCAACATTAAAAAAATGATTGGTAGGATCGTAAATGAATTTAGCTCCCAATTTTTCAAAGCCCAAAAAATGTGTATCCAATCGTCTACGGCCAATTTTATCACCACCCGGTTTTGGGATAGCTGCCTTGCCGAATCGAGCCAACAAAGGGCCAACAATCATGATAGAGCCCCGCAACCCCCCTCCTTTTTCTTTAAATTCGGGCGATTGAAAATAGTCTATATTTATATCTTTCGCTTCAAAAACATAGGTATCCTTATCAATGCGATTGATTTTAACACCTAACGCTCCTAACAGATCAATCAACTTATTGACATCTTTAATATCTGGAATATTACTGATGGTCATGGGTTCTTCTGTCAGTAAAACTGCAGAAAGAATCTGTAAGGCCTCATTTTTTGCTCCTTGAGGAATAATCTCTCCCTTTAACGGTTTTCCACCGATTATTTCAAATGCGTTCATTTATTCTATAAGTGATATCTTCTTAATACATACTCTCCGCTTGTATTTCCCTTGGGTATTTGGTTTATTGTTCCTTAAAACAGCGCGTTTTTTAAAAAAAGCAGGCAATTGTAAAGAAATCTATTAATCACTTCGCAATTGCCTGCTTCTTTGAACAATCTTTAAGAACTAGCCTCGTTTGTTATTATAGTTACCCTGTGGCTTTCTGTTTCTGTTATTATTATTACTTCCGTAACTATTGCTATTGTTACTTCCGTAGCTATTACTGTTGCTTCCGTAGTTGTTGCGCTTGGTATTATTGTTATTGTTGTTTGCCATACGAGGCTTACCACCACCTTTCGACTGATGGCCGGGATTATTGTTATTGCTATTGTTATTATTTCCGCCAGAATTACTATTAGCTGGACCTTTAACGCGATTTCCCGGAGGCGGCGTTTTAAAGTCAAGTTTAGTCAATACGGTACCTTCTGGTAAGGTCAATTGATAACCTGATAATTCTTTTAGATCCTGGATGATCAACTCGTCTGAAACAGAATCCTTATTCCAGGTCAGGTAAGCCATTTTCATAAAATTAGCGATACCGATGACCATCTGCTCTCTTTTGGCTTCGTCATTGGCCAATAACGCCTTTTCAATCATTTTCTCTACCGTAAAACCGTAATGTTTGAATCGGATGGAATGCTGTGGATAGCCGAGGTGCTCCACTTCGTGTTTCACGCTTTTGGCAGTAGCAATTGGATAAGGCGAGTCGATATCCAATTTAAAATCAGAAATAATCTGTAGGTGGTCCCACAGCTTATGTTTAAAATCAGACACATCTCTCAGATGTGGGTTTAATACCCCCATCATATCGATTACAATTTGTGCGTGTTTATTTCTTTCTTCCTTTGTGGGTAAAGTACAGATGTAATCTACCATATTTTGCACATTGCGACCATATTCTGCAAGGATCAATTTTGGTCTAGTGCTGTTGTAGTCAAAGTTCATATAGCTAATATAAGTACCTAAGTAAACGATCAAGATGTCGTTTTGGTATTTTATTATTGAATTATTCTAAGTTTTGCAAATTTAAGCAACAATTGTTTCTGTCCCAACTCTTTAAAGAAAATAGTTGCTTTTATATCTCCTTTGTTTCCTTCGAGATTAACAACTTTCCCAAATCCGAAGCGTTCATGTTCAACTTCCATGCCGACTTGAAGGTTTGATGTATCGGAAGGAGCAAAACCCGCAGTAGGTTTGTGGGCTTTTGGCAGTATTGACGTCGTCTTCACCATCGGCTTAGGCTTAGGTTTAGAAAATGTGTCATCACTGTCCTTTTGTTGCCATGCAATTCGTTCGCCTTGAAAACTTCCGGCTGAGGCAGAAGTTTGTCGTGGTTTAAAATCCAATGCAAGACATGCCGGATTCAATTCATCCAAGAAGCGACTGGGTTCGCAATTATTGAGCGTTCCCCAACGATATCGCGAAGTAGCATACGAAAGTAGTAATTTTTTTTCAGCTCTCGTAACAGCGACATAAAAAAGTCTTCGTTCTTCCTCCAATTCCGACCTGGAATTCAAAGATAACTGCGACGGAAATAAGTTTTCTTCCAAACCAACAATAAAGACAATCGGAAACTCCAGCCCTTTAGAAGAGTGGATGGTCATTAAAGACACGGTATCAGCGTTTGGATCTTTATCGTTATCGTCGTTGGTCAACAAAGCGATATCCTGCATATAAACGTCCAGTCCGCGCTCTTCAATATCCTCTCGCTCCGAAAATTCCTTAATACCATTGAGGAGTTCCTGGATATTTTCGTAGCGCGCCAATCCTTCTACGGACTTATCTTCATACAATTCCTTTAGAATACCACAGTGCTGAGCAATGTGCATGGCCGTATCAAAAGCGCTATTGTTCTTAGCCAAAGCCTGAAAACTCTGTATCATCTGTGCAAAACCACCAACAGAGGTTGCACTACGTCCATCAAGAAACTGAGCCGCATTGGCAACAACATCCCAGATTCGGTATTGATTCTGATCTGCTGCGATCATAATCTTCTCGATTGTCGTATCTCCGATCCCGCGACGCGGATAATTGATAACGCGCTTTAATGCTTCCTCGTCGTTTGGATTAAAGGTGAGCCTGAAATAGGCGATCAGATCTTTAATTTCTTTCCGTTGATAGAACGAGGTACCGCCATATATTTTATAGGGAATATTAATTTTGCGTAAGGCCTCCTCCATTGCCCTGGATTGGGCATTGGTACGGTAAAGAATAGCAAAATCTTTATAATTAAGACCCTTTATCGATTTCTCTTCAATGATCAGATCGGCTACGATTTTACCTTCCTCATTGTCAGAGAACGCACGTGAAACCTTGATTTTCTCACCTTCTTCGTTATCAGAAAAGACATTTTTCTCCAATTGATTCTGATTGTTGGCGATCACCGAGTTAGCCGCATTTACGATCATTTTAGTAGATCGATAATTCTGTTCCAGTTTAAAGATCTTTACATCTGGATAATCCTTTTGGAAATTCAGGATGTTCTGAATATTTGCGCCACGGAACGCGTAGATGGACTGCGCATCATCCCCTACGACACAGATATTTTCATTTACTGCTGCCAGACGCTTGACAATGAGGTATTGTGAAAAGTTCGTATCCTGATACTCGTCGACCATCAGATAACGAAACTGGTGCTGATATTTATGCAGTACCTCTGGATGCTTATTGAGCAAGACATTTGTCTTGAACAGCAAATCGTCAAAATCCATGGCGCCTGCACGGTAGCAGCGTTGGGCATAGGTCATATAAATTTGTCCCAATTGCCCACGACCATTTGAAATATCTTCGGCCAAGATGGCTTCATTCTTATTATATTCCTGCGGTGATATCAGGTTGTTTTTTGCCTGCGAGATACGCCCGTATACATGATTGACATTATACAGCTTATCATCGAGATTCATTTCTTTTAGGATGGCACGCAACAAGCTTTTGGTATCGTCGGTATCGTAGATTGTAAAGTTTCTGGGATACCCGATCAATTCAGCTTCTACCCGGAGTATTTTTGCAAATACGGAGTGGAATGTTCCCATCCAAATATTTTTCGCTTCGCTCCCAACGACAGAAACGATACGCGCGCGCATCTCTTTGGCTGCCTTGTTGGTAAATGTCAACACCAAGATATTGAATGGATCAACACCTTTTCGAATCAAGTGTGCTACACGATAGGTAATCACCCGTGTTTTTCCTGAACCAGCTCCTGCAACAATCATCACAGGACCTTCTGTTTGCTCTACGGCTCCTCGTTGTGAAGGGTTTAAACCCGCTAAATAATCCAAATTAACTCCTTAAATTTTAAAACCTGAGAATAGGGTATAAAAGTACAAATTTCCTGTCGATCCCTCGGGCTATCCTGCTAATATTTTTACACAAAAAAAACCGATAATAAAGATTATCGGCTTTTATATCAAATAAGCAGTATTTAGCCTCTGCTATTATAATTTGGTGCTTCCTTCGTAATGGAAATATTATGTGGGTGAGACTCTCTCAAGCCTGCTCCTGTAATACGGACAAACTGAGCTTCCTGCAACTTCTCAATTGTTGCAGCACCACAGTAACCCATGGAAGCGCGCAGTCCACCGACATATTGATAAACGACTTCAGCCAGTGTACCTTTATAAGGAACACGACCAACAATACCTTCAGGAACCAGTTTTTTAATATCATCTTCCACGTCTTGGAAATAACGGTCTTTAGACCCTTTTTCCATCGCTTCAATTGAGCCCATACCGCGGTAAGACTTAAACTTACGTCCTTCGTAGATAATGGTTTCACCTGGGGCTTCTTCCACTCCTGCGAATAATGAGCCGGCCATAATCGTGCTTGCTCCAGCGGCAATTGCTTTTGCAATATCGCCTGTCTGTTTGATACCACCATCTGCAATCAATGGTACGCCAGTTCCTTTCAGTGCTTTCGCTACTTCATATATCGCATAAAGCTGAGGGACACCGACACCTGCGATAATACGTGTTGTACAGATTGATCCGGGTCCGATACCAACTTTTACCGCGTCTGCACCTGCTTCAGCCAAAGCGGTCGCAGCCGCACCTGTAGCAATATTTCCAACGATGACCTGAAGTTCAGGAAATTGGGCTTTCACTAATTTCAGCTTATCGATCACCCCTTTTGAATGCCCATGTGCCGTGTCAATGGTGACTACATCTACTCCCGCCTTCACCAACGCTTCAACGCGGTCCAATGTATCTGGCGTAACGCCTACTGCAGCGCCCACCAATAAACGTCCATGGCTATCTTTAGCGGCATTTGGATAATGCTTATATTTTTGAATATCTTTAAATGTAATCAAACCTTTCAAAATTCCTTCACTATTGACTACTGGAAGTTTTTCGATCTTTTCGTTTTGAAGAATCTCCTCAGCTTTCACCAAATCTGTTCCTTCGGGTGCCACGACAAGATTTTCTTTCGTCATCAATTCATTGATTGGTCGAAGCATATCTTTTTGAAAACGAAGGTCACGATTGGTTACAATACCGACTAACTGCCCATTTTCATTCACAACGGGAATACCACCGATCTTGTGCTCCTTCATGATATTAAAGGCGTCTCCCACTGTTGCTGTTGCCAATAAAGTAACAGGATCCTGAATCATCCCGCTCTCCGATCGCTTAACTTTGCGTACTTCAGCAGCCTGTTCTGCAATAGTCATGTTTTTGTGCAACATACCAATACCGCCAGCTTGTGCAATCGCTATGGCTAAATCAGCACCAGTTACCGTATCCATTGCTGCAGAAACCAATGGGATATTTAATTTGATTTTTTTTGTTAGCGAAGTACTCGTATCAACGTCACGGGGTAAAATTTCAGAATAAGCTGGAATTAATAAGACGTCATCGTAAGTGAGACCTTCTGCTACGAATTTTTGTGGATCTAATTGCATGGCAAATATGTATTGGGTTTTCTATTTGCCAGGCAAATTTAAGAAAAATAAGTAATATTAAAAAATAAAATTTAGAAATTACAATCGAAAGACAAATTAGAACCATTATGAATTAAACATTCCATTTCCTTTATTTCAGAACGCGATTATTTTTTGGCAAGCTATTTGCTTTCGGTAACACGAAAAGTTATTTTAATTAATGAAAATATAAAGATAAGATAATTATGAAAAAGACACTACTTTCATTAGCTGCTGTCGCAGCATTAGCATTTGGCACACAAGAAGTAAAAGCTCAATCTCCTCAACGCGCTGCAATCGGTGTGGTTTTCGACGGATCGATCGGTGACCTTTGGGGGGTTCAATACAAACAGTCAATGGGTGGCGCAAACAATGGTCAAGCGCAGGTAATGTTTGACGACCATGTGGTAGCCGTTGGTGCTGATTGGCAACATGCGAGACCTTTCCGTGGCGCTCCAGGTTTAGGTTGGTACGCAGGTGTTGGTGCACAATTAACGTTTGTAGACGTTGGCGACAACATTACTTATGTGGGATTGAGACCGCAATTGGGTCTTGAATTTAAAATTCCATCGGCTCCTATCGGTCTTCACGCTGACTGGAAACCAAATTGGACTTTAAACCATGGTTCTGATTTTGACGCTTCAACATTTTCATTTGGTATAAAATATACGTTGAGATAATAGAAGCAGCTCAAATAGCTTAAAAAAAAGGTTCTTCTCATCATGAGGAGGACCTTTTTTTATGAAATAAAATGCATAAGTATTTCTTTTTTTATTCAATTCTCCTATTTTTATGCCGTTGACCTAATTGGCATAAATAAAACTTTTCATTCTACAAAAATTTTATACCTTTGCCATTCTTGGTAAAATGTGATTAAACAAGAACTAATTATCAATTACATAAACAGTATTTAACATTATAATTAATACAATTAATAACAGACGATGCAAGGTAAAGGGCTGATTAAACTTTTAGTGATAGTGGTGTCATTAGCGTGTCTATACTCCCTATCATTTACTTGGGTGACCCGCAATGTGGAGCGAGATGCTGAGAATTTTGCCAAAGGAGACTTGGCAAAAGAGAAAAGCTATCTCGACTCAATGGCAGGTGAAGTAGTGTACAATTTAGGTTTTGCAAAATACACCTATCGGGAAGCTAAAGCAAATGAACTCGCTTTGGGATTGGATTTGAAAGGCGGTATGAACGTAACCATGGAGATCTCATTGGACGAATTGATCCGCAATTTGGCGAACAATCCAAAAGATGAGAAATTCAACAAAGCGTTGGAACAGGCAGTGGCAAAAAGTAAAACGAGTGCAAAAACAGTCGTTGCTTTATTTATGGAGGAATACAAATCCATCGGTGCGACAACGCCACTTTCAACATTCTTCTCAACAAAAGACAATGCTTCTTTAATTAAACCGGGTGATTCAGACTCAAAAGTTGAATCATTCCTTCAAAAAGAAGCAGACAATGCCATCCAAAATTCTTACAAAGTACTTCGTACGCGTATCGACAAATTTGGCGTTGCATCTCCAAACATTCAAATTCAACAAGGTACAAACCGTATTTTAATCGAATTACCTGGTGTAAAAGATGAAAGCCGTGTTCGTAACCTATTACAAGGTTCAGCTAAATTGGAATTCTATGAGACCTATACGAATCAGGAAGTTTATCCAATATTAGAAAATATCGACAAAACTTTAGCTTCAACGTTAAAAGCAGCCCCTGCTACAACAGGTACTTCCGTAGCAGACACAAGCAAAAAATCAGATGATTTGTTGTCCAACCTAACCGGTGGTAAAAAAGATGCGATAAAAGACAGTGCTGCTGTAAATCTTGGTCAGAAAAATCCACTGTTTGAAGTGTTGCGCCCAGCAGTTTATATGGGTGAAAACCAACAGATGGCACTAATGCCAGGTTCAATGGTGGGTATTGCTTCATTAAAAGATACAGCAAAAGTAAATGCATACTTGCAACGTCCGGAGGTAAAATCAATTCTCCCGGGAAACTTAAAACTTTTATGGGCTGTTAAACCTGAACAAAAGACACCTGAGCAACTATCTTTATACGCAATCAAAGGATCTGGGCAGGACAATGGTGCTGTATTGACAGGCGATGTGATCACCGATGCTACAGCGAACTTTGATGAGAAAAATCAACCAGTGGTTGGTATGCAAATGAACAGCGAAGGTGCACGTGAATGGAAGAAAATTACCGCAAAAGCGGCTCAGAACAGAGATGCCATCGCGATCGTTCTTGATAATGTGGTGTATTCTGCTCCTTCTGTAAATGGTGAAATTCCGAATGGTAGTTCTTCAATCTCAGGTTCTTTTACGGTAGAAGACACGAAAGATTTGGCAAACGTATTAAAAGCCGGCCGTCTTCCAACGACTGCTAAAATCGTTGAAGAAGCCATCGTGGGTCCTACTTTGGGTCAAGCTGCCATCGACGCCGGTGTTAACTCGGCTGTTATCGGTATTATCGTGGTGATGATCTTTATGATTGCTTACTACAATACAGCAGGTATCGTAGCAAACATTGCGGTGTTATTAAACGTATTTATCATTATGGGGGTATTGGCATCCTTAAATGCTGTACTCACCTTGCCTGGTATCGCGGGTATCGTATTGACGATGGGTACCGCAGTGGATGCGAACGTCTTGATCTATGAACGTATCCGTGAAGAACTGGGCTTAGGTAAATCGATCCGTCAAGCGGTTGCAGATGGTTACAAACATGCTTTACCTTCCATCCTGGATTCACAGATCACAACCTTCTTAATTGGTATCATTCTGTTCTTATTCGGTAGTGGTCCGATCTTAGGTTTCGCTACAACGTTAATGGTGGGTATTATTACTTCGTTGTTTACGGCAATCTTAGTGACACGCGTGATCTTTGAATGGATGTTGGCGAAAGACTTCAAAATTAAAGTCTCTTTCCCTTGGTCTGCAAAAACCTTGCAAAATGCAAACTTCAAATTTGTTCAGAAACGTAAAATCTTTTATGCGATCTCTATCGTTGCCGTGTTAATTTCTGCTGCATCCATTTTCACAAAAGGATTTAGTTTAGGTGTGGATTTCCAAGGTGGACGTACTTATACTGTTCGTTATGACAAACCTGTGGACTTAGAAGCTGTACGTACAAACTTGGATGATATCTTCAAAAAAACAACAGAAGTAAAAGTTTTTGGTGCAGCCAACCAGTTACGTATCACAACAACTTACCATATCGAGGAAACTTCGGACACTGCTGACAAAGAAGTATTGGATAAATTAAACCAAGGTCTATCAAAAGTAGACGCTTCCAATAAACATGAAATCCTTTCGTCTCAAAAAGTTGGGCCAAGTATTGCTACTGATATCAAGTCTAGAGCGACCAGTTCGGCAATTTTCTCTATCATCATTGTTGCTGCTTACATTTTGATTCGTTTCCACAAATGGGAATATTCAGTTGGAGCAGCTATTGCAACAATCCACGATGCGATTATTTTATTGGGCTTATTCTCTCTCTTGGATGGCATCGTACCATTCTCGCTTGATATTGACCAACACTTTGTGGCAGCGATATTAACGGTCATTGCTTACTCGGTGAATGATACAGTGGTTGTATTTGACCGTTTACGTGAATTCGTATCAAAACCAAATGCACATAATGAAGATCTTGGCGATGTCGTCAACCATGCGATCAACTCGACGTTAAGTAGAACGATCATTACCTCATTGACGATTGTATTTGTTCTTGCAGTCCTGTTTATTTTCGGTGGTGAAGTTATCCGTGGATTCTCATTCGCAATCTTAATCGGTGTAATCGTAGGTACATACTCATCGATTATTTTAGCGGCACCTTCGGTATATGACTTGCGTAAAGGAAAACATTTGGCTGAAGGTAATACGGCTAAAAAAGCTGAGGTCGTAAGACCATAATAAAGCTCTTTGCAGCAAAAAAACGCATTGAGTATTGGAGTGCCCCCAAAAAGTTAGCTACTTTCTGGGGGCATTTTTTATTGCATTCAAATTACTTGTCACACTAAATATTTTAAATATATTTGTTGTGCTAAATATTTGTATGCTAAACGAAAAATTCGACCGCTATTCTTTTATTCTCGACCAAACAGCCAAGAAAGTAAAGCAATTTGCCCAATCCTCTTTTGCGGAGAAAGGATTTGATATCACTGTGGATCAGTGGACCATTTTAAAGGCTTTGTATGAAACAGATCAGCTTTCGCAAAAAGAATTGGCGAAACGCTGCGGAAAAGACCAACCCACATTGACACGGATCGTTGATATCCTTCTTAAAAAAAATCTGGCTGAACGGGTCATTGACGAAACAGACCGTCGGAGCCTTTATTTGCACTTGACGGAAGAAGGAAAATTAAAAGTAGCATCGCTTTCACCAATTGTTGCGGAGATTCGTATGAAGGCCTGGGAAAATTTGACAGCGGAAGATTTTGACGCTTTTACAAGGATTTTGAACACAATATATAACAACTTAAATATAGAATAGCTATGATAAATACGGATATCTGTATCATTGGAGCAGGACCTGTTGGCCTATTCGCTGTTTTCGAAGCTGGGCTTTTAAAAATGCGCTGCCATTTGATTGATGTGTTACCTCAGGTAGGCGGACAGCTTTCGGAGATCTACCCGCACAAACCTATCTATGATATACCTGGTTATCCAAGTATAACCGCACAGGAGCTGATCGATAAGCAGCTTGAACAAATTAAACCTTTCGACCCTACTTTCACCTTAGGTGAGCGTGTAGAACAAATATCCAGACAGGACGATGGCTCTTTTATCGTGACAACTAATGAACATACAACTGTTCACACACAGGTTATTGTTATCGCCGGAGGCTTGGGCTGTTTTGAGCCGCGCAAACCGGAGATTCCGAATCTTCATCTCTTTGAAGGAAAAGGGGTAGACTATATGGTAAAAGATCCCGCCAAGTACCGGGATAAAAACATTGTTATTGCGGGTGGAGGCGACTCAGCTCTAGACTGGACCTTTCACCTCGCGGATATTGCGCAGCAGGTAACTTTAATACATCGGAGCGATTCCTTCCGAGGTGCCCCCGATTCGGCAGAGAAAGTATTCAAATTGGCCCAACAGGGGAAAATCAATTTATTGCTTTCCCACAGTCTGACCAATATTCACGGCAATGGCAGTTTATCACATGTTGAAACAGCAAGTAAAAACAAAGAAGTTATCGCTATAGAGGCAGACTATTTTATCCCTTTATTTGGCCTGACACCTAAACTTGGTCCAATTGCTGATTGGGGATTGCAAATTGATAAAAATGCCATTGAGGTCAATACTTTTGATTACTCCACCAACGTAGAGCGTGTTTACGCAATCGGAGACATCAATACGTATCCCGGCAAGCTGAAACTCATTCTTTGTGGATACCATGAGGCAGCCCTGATGTGTCAAAGCGCTTTTAAATTTGTCTATCCAGACCAGAAACTTACATTCAAATACACAACAGTAAACGGAATAAATACATTTTAGTTATGGAAGATAATTTAATTAAAATTGGTGTTGTTGACCGCGACGGGAGCGAAAATATACTGGAGATACCCACAGACATCAACCTTTCACTGATGGAAATTTTAAGAGCATCAGAATATGAAATATTGGCAACCTGCGGTGGGATGGCTTTATGTGCTACCTGCCATGTTGAGGTTATTGAAGGTCTAGAATCGCTTGCTCCAGCGAGCGATCAGGAGCTCGATATGTTAGACACGCTCCCCGATGCTGATGATCAAAGTCGGCTCGCCTGTCAGCTTTATCTACAGAATTGCAACAACGGTATGAAAATCAAGATAAAAGGTGCATTGCAGTCGTGATCTCATGGTGTATTTTATACACCATGAGATCACGACCAACATCTTTTTTTTTAGACAGTAACAGGTCGACATAAAAGACTAAAAATCAAACACCTACAAAACATATGATTGAAAGATTTAGCCTTTTCACAATAAATTTCACAACATATCGGCGCAATAAATAAATATTTTTTAGTTTTTTGAAGCAAAATTTAAGATATTTGCAGCTTAATTCGATTGTACCGAATTTTTACAACAAACTATTAAAAATATGCCAAGCAATAGTTCAAATAGAAAATTCCCAAGAGTAATCATTATTGGTGCTGGATTTGGAGGAATTGAAGTTGCTAAAAAGCTTAAAAATAAGGAAGTTGAAGTTCTGTTGCTGGACAGAAATAACTTTCATACTTTTCAACCTTTGATGTATCAGGTAGCCACGGGTACTCTTTCGGCGGATTCTATTTCTTTCCCTGTCCGCAAAATGTTCAAAGGCCAAGACAACTTCCGCTTTAGACTTGCTGACGTAAAGAGTGTAGATAATGAGGCCAAAATTGTAAGAACAGACGTTGGTGATTTTGACTATGATTATTTGATTGTTGCTACAGGTGCCACAACGAACTTCTTCGGCAATCAACAAATCACGAAATATGCTTTGCCAATGAAAAACATACAAGAAGCATTAAACATTCGTAGCTATGTTTTACAGAACCTGGAAGAGGCGGTACGGATAGAAAACCCGGCTGATCGTAAAGCCAATCTGAACTTTGTTATTGTTGGAGGTGGTCCGACAGGTGTAGAACTTTCGGGTGCAATCGCAGAAATCAAAAACAACGTTCTTGAAAAAGACTATCCAGAATTAAAAAAATCTGAGATGTCGGTTTACTTAGTCGAAGGACTTCCAAAAGTATTGGCCAATCTGTCTGAAAAATCTTCCAAAGATTCGGAAAGATACCTGAAAGATCTAGGTGTAGAAGTGTTATTGAATGTTCAGGTAACAGGATATGATGGTAATTCGATTACTTTCGCCGACGGCAGAAGCATTGAAACAAAAACTGTGATCTGGGGTGCCGGCGTAGCTGGCCAATATCCTGATGGCTTCAAGAAAGAAATTATCCAGCGTGGTAACCGTATACAGACTGACGATCAATGTCGCGTTATCGATATGCCAGGTGTTTATGCCATTGGTGATGTTTCGGCGTTTATTACAGATGATCTTCCTCGTGGCTTACCTGGTGTTGCACCGGTAGCTCAACAACAGGGAGCATATGTCGCTAAACACATCCTCCAAACGATTTCCAATCAACCAACTGAGAAATTCAATTATTTTGACAAAGGCTCAATGGCTACTATAGGCCGTAATAAAGCGGTAGTTGATATGGGAAAAATTCATTTTAATGGATTCTTTGGCTGGATGACGTGGATGTTTGTCCACTTGATGTCCATTTATGGATTCAGAAATAAACTAATCACTTTTGTAAACTGGTCAATTAAATTTTTCACAAAAAACAGTGGTGTACGTTTAATATTCCACAAGTATGATGAACCAGTTCCGGAAAAAAATCAGGCAGAAACAGTGCACTAGTCTTTTGATAGTATTTTCAACCTGAAATTAATCATTACCCCGACAGCGCCATGATAGCAAGATCATGGCGCTGTCTTTTTTATCCCCCTCTTATCTGCTTATCACTGGAGATAAGGTTGTACTCGCTGAATATCTAATCCACATCACAACATTAGCGTTCCACTGACTTGTCAACTCCAACCTCTATTTATTGGATTCTTTGTTTCGACTGTCATTGATTTCAAAAACAAATGTTTCATCCTTGTCTACAGGGTCATCCAATTTAAAATAACTTCGCCTAGCACGTAACATTTACAGATTATATTCGTTAAATTTAAAGACAGTTTTTTCCAGATAGAATTTACTTTCATAATATCTTTTTTTGATGTATAACCTCAAAAAGATTAATTTTTTTTGGTAGGTTTGCATATTATTCTAAAATAGCTTAAGGATTAGCAGATGGGCTTATTTAATTGGTTTACGCAAGAAGTTGCGATTGACTTGGGTACTGCAAATACCCTAATAATTCATAATGACAAAGTAGTAGTTGATGAACCTTCTATTGTTGCATTTGACCGCACCACAAATAAAGTGATCGCCATTGGCCGCCAAGCCATGCAAATGGAGGGTAAGACACACGACAATATAAAGACAGTACGTCCTTTACGTGATGGAGTAATTGCTGATTTTACGGCTGCTGAGCATTTGATCAGAGGAATGGTAAAATTAGTAAACAATGGCAAGAGCTGGTTTTTCCCTTCGCTTCGTATGGTTGTTTGTATTCCTTCTGGTATTACAGAGGTGGAAAAAAGAGCGGTACGCGACTCCGCTGAAATTGCTGGTGCTAAGGAAGTCTATTTGATTCACGAGCCCATGGCCGCTGCTGTAGGTATAGGGATTGATGTGGAAGAACCGATGGGTAATATGATTATTGATATCGGTGGTGGTACTACCGAAATAGCAGTCATTGCTTTGTCGGGTATCGTATGTGACCAGTCTATTCGCGTTGCGGGTGATAACTTTGACTCCGATATCGTTCAATACATCAGACGACAACACAACATCATGATTGGTGAACGTACGGCTGAAAAAATAAAAATTGAAGTGGGTGCTGCTCTTCCGGAATTGCAGGAACCACCCGCAGATTTTGCTGTTCAAGGGCGTGATTTGATGACTGGTGTTCCTAAACAAATCACTGTTTCTTATACCGAAATAGCCCATTGTCTGGATAAATCCATCTCAAAAATTGAAGAGGCGATCTTAAAAGCTTTAGAAATTACTCCCCCAGAATTATCAGCAGATATTTATCAAACAGGTATTTACCTGACTGGCGGTGGTGCGTTATTACGCGGTCTGGACCGTCGTATACAAGCTAAGACTAAACTTCCAGTGCACATTGCTGAAGACCCATTACGCGCTGTCGTAAGAGGAACTGGTATTGCACTTAAAAATATCGGACGATTTAAATTTTTGATGCAATCCTAACCGTTCGATAATTAATAACAATATTTTATTAAAGAGCGATATAATATGCAAAACTATTATATCGCTTGCTTATTAAATACCCACATTAAAAAATGAGAAACCTTTGGTTATTCCTAAGACGATATAATGCATTCTTTTGGTTTATCCTCTTTTTTGGATTCTCTTTATTTTTGGTCATCACCAATAATTCTTTCCAACGTAATTCGGTCTTAAATTCTTCGAATAGTATCATCGGAGGCCTTTATGCAAAAGTCAATTCCTGGAAAAGCTATCTTCACCTCGATGAAACTAACGATGCGCTCGCAAGAGAAAATGCGCAATTGAGAAAGGACTTACAGGCCTATCGGTCAACTGACAGCATCAACATTGGTCCTGTACCAGCTATTGATAGCAGCGAATTTGGGCGTTATGAATTTATTATTGCGAATGTCATCAACAACAGCATTCACCAAAAAGCAAATACAATTACACTTGATAAAGGGAGTAAGGATGGTATCGAGCGCGGAATGGGTGTGATCGCCCCCAATGGTGTAGTAGGTATTGTCTTAAATGTCTCACCCCATTTCTCGACGGTTCAATCATTGTTGCATCCTGACACGAGAATATCGGTTACGCTCGGTCATACTGAAGTATTTGGTTCGTTGGTGTGGGGCAATAGCATGGACTATCGCGCGGCAATGGTCAAGGAAATCCCAAATCACATTAAAGTCAACAAGGGGGACAAAGTATATACCTCAGGATATTCGGGCCATTTTCCAAAAGGGATTTTTGTTGGAACTGTCATTCAGACGGGTATCTCCTCCGGAGATGCTTTTTTAGATCTTAGAATACTGTTAAGTACCAACTTCTCCAACTTACAGCATGTGTATGTTGTAAAAGACCTGTTAAATAACGAATTAAAAACACTAGAAGAATCGACAAAGGACAATGGCTAGGATTTTAATATTTAATATTATTCGATTTATCGTGTTGATAGGCATGCAAGTTTTCCTATTTCAAAACATAGGTTACTACAATCTGGTCGCGGCATTTCCTTACATTTTGTTTGTTTTTTTGCTTCCAACGGGAACGCCTAATTTTCTGGTTTATTTGATCGCATTTCTAACTGGACTCACCGTAGATTCTTTTTATGATACTTTAGGTGTCAATACTGCGGCCTGTGTTGCATTAGCTGCTTTCCGCATTTTCTTCATGAAAATTACACTCGAAGTGGAAGAACGCGAATCTTTTTTCACCCCAATGTTGGGATTCATGAATATCCGTTGGTTCTTTTCTTATATCTTCTTCGGAACATTGATTCATCATACATTTTTGTATTTATTGGAATCTTTTTCCTTCCAACACATCCAATACACCTTATTGAGTATCGTTTTAAGTTGTATATTTACAGTAATTATCATGCTATTATTTAGCATATTATTCTACAAAAAGAAAGATCGGTTATAGTAGATCGATGGATAGAAATTCATTTCTATGAACAGTTTTTTTGCGCGCAAGTACGTCGTTTCCGGAATCTTTATCGCCATCACACTGACTCTGATGGCCCGCTTATTTTATTTGCAGATCATAGACGATTCCTACATACATTCTGCCAACAGTAATGTGATGCGCAAGGTCATTGTTTACCCTGCCAGGGGGGTTATACTGGATCGAAAAGGAAAGGTGCTGGTTCAGAACGAACCGGTATATGACCTTATGGTCACCCCACGTGAAGTAAAAGAAATTGATACGGCACTGTTTTGCAAATTGATAGATATCGATAAAGAAGGCTTTATCAAACGGATGGAAAAGGCTAGAATACACTCGCCTTATCGTGCATCTATCTTTGAAAAACAGCTTTCTGTACGGACATGGGCCCAATATCAGGAGTATCAATATCAATTTCGTGGTTTCTATGTGCAGAAGAGAACAATCAGAAGTTATCCCGATAGCATAGCGGCTCAATTTTTGGGTTATGTCAGTGAGGTAAATGACAAGGACATTGAACGCTCCAATGGATTTTATCGAAGTGGTGACTATATTGGCCGCAGCGGTGTAGAGCGTTCCTATGAAGACCTCATTCGTGGGAAACGCGGTGTTAATAACCTGATGGTCGACGCGCTGAATCGCCCCAAAGGTGTATTTATGGAGGGGAAATACGACACACTCGCCGTTGCAGGGGAAGGACTGGTTTCCTCTTTAGATAAAGACCTTCAAATCCTAGGGGAAAACCTGATGAAAAATAAATTGGGGTCCATTGTTGCTATCGAACCTTCAACGGGTGAAATCTTGGCCTATGTCAGTAGTCCGAGCTATAATCCAAACATGATGGTGGGACGACAATCTGGCAATAATTATATGAAATTATTGAAGGATGAAACGAAACCGCTGTTTAACCGTCCTATTCAAGCTTCTTACCCGCCAGGATCTGTATTTAAGGTGGTATCTGCATTGACAGCGCAACAGGCGGGTGTGATTGATCGCAACACGGTATTCTTCTGCCCGCATGGGTACAGTTATGGCGGTGGACGTGGATGGATGGGCTGTACGCACTATCATGGATCGACTACTTTACAGCGATCGGTAGCCGTATCATGCAATACTTATTATGGTTTTACGTATGCCAAAATGATTGATGGACGTGGCCTTTCGGGACCTAAAGCTTATGATTTATGGCGCAATGCAGTAACCCAGTTTGGGATTGGCCATAAACTGGGCATTGATCTACCCGGGGAGAAACCAGGTTTATTGCCGACATCAGATTTTTATACCAAACGATACGGTAACGATAAATGGCGTTCAAGTTTCAACATTTCCTTATCCATCGGGCAAGGGGAAATGGGAATAACGCCATTGCAAATGGCCAATATCATGGCTATCGTTGCTAATAAAGGGTTTTACTACAGACCGCATTTGATTAAAGGAATTGGAGAAAAGAAAATTGCCAAGAAGGAATTCACGGAAAAAATAAGTGCCGGTGTCGATGAAAAATACTATCCTGTAGTTATTCAGGGCATGAGCGATGCTGTTAATACACCTGAGGGAACAGCTTGGTCCAATCGTATTCCGGGGATCGAAATGTGTGGTAAAACAGGTACAGCTCAGAACCCGCATGGGGAAAACCATGCTGTTTTCTTTGCTTTTGCACCGCGGGAAAATCCTAAAATCGCCATTGCTGTCTTTGTTGAAAATGCAGGTTACGGTGGAACATGGGCGGGACCTATTGCAAGTATGATGGTCGAGAAATACCTCAAAGACACCATCACTGCTCCTAAGTATATCCAGGATCGCATCTATAATGCAAATTTTCTTCCTGCGCCTAAAAAAGTGGTGGATCCAAAGGCTACTAAGGATGTAAAAAAAACAGACTCAGTCAAATCCAAAACGGACACGTTAAAATCTAAACGGCAACTGGCCGCTGTGACGAAACCAAAAGAAACAATTGTTCACCATAGCGAGATAAAGAGAAGATATGAATAATCAAAAAACTAGTTTCTTTGGGAAGATAGACTGGCTGACCATAACCCTTTGGCTCGCGCTATGCTTAATTGGCTTATTCAATATCCGTGCTGCTGTGTTTAACCCCGAACTGCCCAATTTCTTTACATTGGGTACGAATTATGGAAAACAGTCTTTATATCTTGTTTCCGCTATTATCTTGGGGGTATCCATTTTGATCATAGACGCTAAATTTTTCAGCTCGGCTTCACCAATATTTTACGGTATAACTGCTGTACTGCTTGTGATCGTATTGGTCGTAGGACGAAATGTTGGTGGAAATCAGGCCTGGATCGACCTCGGTTTTTTCCGCTTACAACCTTCGGAGTTTGCGAAACTTTCGACCTGCCTGTTGCTGGCCAACTTTTTAAGTTCTCAAAGCAATAAGGCTCCAACCATGCAGACTTTGGCTATGGGGGCCGGTATTGTATTATTCCCTGTATTTCTGGTGATGTTACAACCCGATACTGGATCTGCGCTCGCATTCTTTTCGTTGATTTTTGTATTCTACCGAGAGGGCTATGTGAATAATGAGCTTCTGATATTTGGAGGTCTCTGCATTTTGCTTTTCGTCCTTGCTTTATTGGTCAATCCATGGATACTTATTTTGGTTTTGGCATTACTCATTGGCCTTGTGATGTGGAACTACCGCAAGAGAAGGAAATACATTATTAATCTCAGTATACTTTTTGCGGCGTGTGCAGTATTTATTCTCTGTGTGGACCTCGTGTATGACCATGTCTTACAATCGCATCAACGTGATCGTATTGACATCATTTTAGGCAAAATGGAAGATCCTAAGGGAAAGGGCTATAATTTGAACCAGTCTAAAATTGCAATTGGATCGGGACAGCTTTTGGGAAAAGGTTATTTACAGGGAACCCAGACAAAATATAACTTCGTACCTGAGCAAAGTACAGATTTTATTTTCTGCACGGTTGGAGAGGAATGGGGCTTTGTCGGATCGGTTACCTTATTACTGATCTATCTCACGCTACTGTTACGCATTATTCACATTGCCGAACGACAGCGTTCGGCCTTCGCCAGAATCTATGCATATGGTGTAGCCTCCATTCTATTTTTTCACTTGTTTATTAATATCGGCATGACAATAGGTATTGTACCCGTTATCGGGATACCACTACCTTTTATCAGCTACGGGGGCTCGTCTTTGTGGAGTTTTACGATTTTGCTGTTTATCATGCTTAAATTTGATTCAAATAGAAAAGGAATTGTTTAAAACAATTCCTTTTCTATTTGAATCTTGTCCACAGCATCAACTCCTTTATCGCATCCGCCGCGAAGCGGCTATTACACAAGTTGTTCTCCAAAAAAATTAAATGCGCGCTAAAACGAGCTGTATAGCCTTGTCGACAACTTGTTCGGGCGTGGAAGAAAAATGACCATCTACCCTGTTTGCCAAAATAGCATTGATGGATAAAGCTTGATGTCCAAACATTTTGGCCAATGCGTAAATACCAGCAGTTTCCATCTCCAGGTTAGTTAAGCGTAGCGCTTTATATTGAAAAGAATTTACTAAACTCACAAAATTAGGAATGTTATTATTTGCCCTCAAATGGCGCCCCTGGGGTGCATAAAAACCCGGTGCAGTTAATGTGATCCCCTTGGGTAGGTCAAAAGCGATCTGCTCCTGAAGACTCCTACTGCCTTTGGCAACGTAAGGCTGTAAGTTCAATGCTGAAAAATACTTATCTAATTCCGCCTGAAGCCCTTTCTCTTCATCGTCATAAGCAGCCTTATAATAGTTCATCAAGGCATCAAGACCTATACCGTAAGAAGAGGCCAAAATAGTTCCCATTTCAACATCTTGTTGTACAGCCCCTGAAGTTCCAATGCGTATTATATCCAGCGAGGTCAACGCGGACTTCACGGTTCTACTGGCAAAATCAATATTTGCAAGCGCATCCAGTTCATTCAATACGATGTCTATATTATCCGTACCTATACCAGTGGATATTACGGTTAGCCGTTTATTCCCCAAATACCCGGTATGTGTAATAAATTCACGCTTTCCTTTTTTGAGTTCAATGCGATCAAAGTGTGCCGAAACTTTCGCCACGCGGTCTGGATCACCTACGGTAATTACGGTATTGGCCAGGTCTTCTGGCAACAAATTCAGATGGTAAATACTGCCATCTGCGTTTAAAACTAATTCCGATTCGTTAATCATAGCGTATATAAATAAGTTAACTGACAACCCTCGATTTTAGCGAACCGATCAACAATTCGATTGACCTGCATTTTTCGGACTTCAAACTCCAGATAACACTGATTGTCAAATTCCTGCTTATCAACGTCGATCCCCTCTTCTTTAATTATCCGCATGACATCATTCATATGGAGGTAATCGAAGGTGACACCATAATGGTCATTGACTGTGCGTTCGCTAATTTCTGCTCGAATTAAAGCGTCCTGGGTGGCCGACTTGTAGGCATTAATCAAACCTGGTACCCCCAACAATGTACCGCCAAAATACCGTACAACAATCACGATAATGTTGGTGACATCCATAGACAATAGCACATTTAAAATAGGGCGTCCTGCCGTTCCCGACGGTTCGCCATCATCATTCACTCGAAAGACAGCTCGGTCTGGTGTTAAACGATAAGCCCAACAATGATGTCTCGCTTTGGGATGGATTGCTTTCACTTCCAAGAGCAACTCTTTGAGTTGATCTTCCGATTTAAAAGGAAAGGCGTAGGCAATAAACTTACTACCTTTATCCCTAAAAATCCCCTCATATTTTGCACCAATAGTCCGATAAGTATCTTCAAATAAACTCATAGATATGCTATGATTAAAACTGAAACAATAGAAAGCGCTATACCAAGATAATTTAATAGCGATAACCTTTCTTTAAAAAATAAGACGCCAATTAAAGCGCCCAAGGAAATCACGCCGATGTTCATACCGGTAAATACAACAGAAGGGTTTTCTGGCAAAGCCCGATGTGCTTTCATATAAAATAGAATATTACAAAAATTGAATACTCCCAAAACCAGTCCATATCCCACAGCTTTTTTCGAAAAACCTTGCCTTTCCACGAAAAGAAAATAGAGCAACAGTAACATTGCAATAAACATCGCCATTACAAAGATAATAAACATGGAGCTGATATAGGGTATACTGACATGTAGCGCGACTTGCTTAAAAAGAATATCAATGATACCCATACCAATGAATACCAACATGGGATAACGTGCTTTATAACGGCTATCTGTTGCCAATCTACTAGGCTTATTTCTCTGCCAACCAATCGAACATAAAATTGCCAATAAACCAGTCGCTATTCCAAGCATTTTATGGCCTTCCATTTTTTCATGAAACAAAAAAAAAGAAGCCAAAAGTGGTATAAATAACGACAAACGCTGTGCGACTTCTGTCTTGACCAAACCGCTGTACCGAATGGATAAAGCTATAAAAACAAACATTCCCGGGAGTAGTACCGCAAGGAATGTATACAAAGTAACCGGCATATCGTCCCATGCTAGCGATTTTAAGTCAGGTTTCAGCACGAAATAGGTCAGTGCAACGGCCATAGGGTAATTCCAAACAATAACTTGTTTGGTTTCGACTCCATTTTGTCTTCCCAATTTCAATAAAACCGCTACGGTCACACTACAAATAACACTTAATAAGACAAAAATCATTATTCAAAATCTATTTATTTCCAGCGTCCACGATTTCCCCCGAACGAGCTGATATTCCAATTTCAAAAATAAATATGCACACAGCATATGCTGTGTTGATGTGTAAGATATTAGATAGCCCTGTCCGACCAAATCCCGATTGATAAATTTTTCCCCAAGATACACATAAGCAATAAATCTTCCATACCGATCGTGCTTTCTTAGATTAAATATCAATTTCGCATGATATCTGCCTTTGATCGAATTGAAATATTGGCGTACCCCTACCCTTAATAACCTATTTATTCCATAAAAATGAATTCGCTTGACATACAACTCAGAAATTGATCCAAGGAAATGAGTTTCTTCTTCGCAAAAAACAAGGATAAAAAACTGTAAATATTAGCATAAAAAACACATTTTTTAAACAAAAAAACATAATAAAAAAAACATAATTTATATGAAATATTAAACGATAAAATCAATCAAAAAAAAGCTTAAAATAAATTAAAAAAACACATAAAATATTAAAAATCAATAATATAAAAAAAATTTGAATCAACAAATAATGTTATAAAAATGATTAAAAATGAGACTTTAAAAAGCTTAAAAAAAACACAATAATATAGAGGTAAAAATAGAATAAAATTTATTTTTTCTTTGATATATAAAAAACATTCGTACATTTGAAATATCAAACAATAGCAGGATGAACAAAACATATACATATTTCTATTTTAGCTTCTTTTATTTTAACCATAAGAGCCGGGATTAGATTGTGTATAAGTCATAAGAACACAAACAAAAGAGTCCCGGTTCGAATGATCGGGACTCTTTTTGTTTGGAGACAAAACAGCAAACAAAAAAACAATGAGTTTAAAAATTGCAATACAAGGCGCAAAGGCATCATTTCATGAAGAAGCTGCATTTAAATTTTTCGGAAGAGAAGTTGAAATTGTCGAATGTGATTCGTTTAAGAAAACTTGTGAATTGCTGAAGCAGAGAAAAGTCGACTATATCGTTATGGCGATCGAAAATTCAATTGCCGGAAGCCTATTACCAAACTATAATTTGCTAAGAGATTACAAGTTTCATATTACTGGCGAAGTCTACCTAAACATTCAGCAGAATCTCATGGTATTGCCTGGAGTGAAATTAAAAGATATCAAACATATCGAATCGCATCCGATTGCTATTCGCCAATGTGAAGAATTTCTTTCAGAGCTGGAAGGAGTACGTATAACGGAGGGTTCTGACACTGCGGCGACTGCAAAAATGATTGCTGAGCGCAAATTAACTGACACAGCTGCAATCGCAGGCACACTGGCCGCTGAGGTTTACGGGCTTGAAATCCTGGAGAAGAGAATCGAAACCAATAAAAAGAATGCTACCCGCTTTTTGGTATTATCGAATGAGGTAGTAGAACATAAAAATGCAAATAAAGCATCATTATCTTTCCAAACAGGCAATACGGTCGGATCTCTAGCAACCATTTTACAATGTTTTGCAGACCAAAATATCAATCTGAGCAAAATTCAGTCGATGCCCGTCATTGGGAAGCGCAATGAGTATGACTTTTTCGTCGACGTGGAATGGAAAAAGCAGACGGACTACGAAGCAGCTATCCGGAAAGTTCTCAAACATAGTATCAATTTCAATATTATGGGCGAATATGTCAAAAACGAAAAATTATAATTAACAATAGCATATATAACATAGATAATCAAACTTAACATGAAAAATACATTAGACATCACTCCTTTAAAATCTTGGTTGGACACAGGAGACAAACCTTTAATCATTGCAGGCCCTTGTAGTGCTGAAACAGAAGAGCAGTTGGTATCAACAGCACATTTGTTGGCAAATACAGGAAAAGTAAATATTTTACGTGCCGGCATCTGGAAACCACGCACTCGTCCTGGAGAATTTGAGGGTATTGGTTCAATTGGCCTAGAATGGCTAAAAAGAGCAAAAGAGGAGACTGGTCTATTAACAGCGACTGAAGTTGCTACAGCGAAACATGTGGAAGAAGCTTTAGCTGCTGGTGTGGATGTGCTATGGGTAGGTGCACGTTCAACAGCGAATCCATTTACTGTCCAAGAAATCGCTGATGCTTTACAAGGTATAGATATTCCGGTATTCGTTAAAAATCCTGTAAACCCAGATTTATCTTTATGGATCGGTGCATTGGAACGTATCAATCGTGCTGGTATTAAAAAATTGGGTGCTATCCATAGAGGCTTCTCTTCGTACGAAAAAACCGCATTTCGTAATGAACCGATGTGGGATTTAGCAATCCAATTAAAAACCGCTTGTCCTAACTTACCAATCATTAACGATCCAAGTCACATCTGTGGAAACCGCGAATTGCTACCGTATATCGCACAAAAAGCAATGGATATGGATATGCAAGGATTGATTATCGAATCGCATATCGACCCATCTGTTGCATGGACTGATGCTAAACAACAAGTTACTCCTGCTGCATTAGCCGATTTGATCGATCACTTAACTTTACGTAAGGCGGCGTCCGACAATCCTTCATTCGAAGACAAATTAGCTGAATTGCGTAGCAACATCGATAAATTAGATGACTTAATCATCCAAAAAATTGGGGAACGCATGAAAATTGCAGAGAAAATCGGAGAATACAAAAGGGATAACAATGTTACTATCTTACAAGTAAACCGTTGGGATGAGATTGTTCAAAAACGCACCAAATTAGCAGAGGCGCTTTCGTTGGGAAGTGAATTTGCGACAAAATTCCTCGAATTAATTCACAACGAATCTATTCGCAAACAAAATGTGGTCATGAACACTCAGGAACAACCAACAGCAGAAGCATAATGAATCAACAAGTCATCACGCTGACGCATCCTTCAAAAAAAATACAGGGTACGGTTCAACTCACAGGTTCAAAATCTGAGAGCAACCGTGCTCTTATTATCCAATCATTGAGCAAAGGACAAGTTGAAATAGCCAACCTTTCTGAAGCTGCAGATACGGTAACGTTAAACCATGTGCTGCAGATTGCTTCCGATCCGAAACCAGGATTCAACACGATTGACATCGGTCCCGCAGGAACGGCCATGCGATTCTTAACGGCTTACCTCAACCTTGTCAAAGGAAATTTTATCCTTACAGGTACGGAACGCATGCAACAGCGTCCTATAGGTATATTGGTTGATGCCATGAAAGAGATTGGCGCTGACATCCACTATGAAAAGAAAGTCGGATACCCTCCTTTGAAGATTGAGGGCGGGCTGTTTCAAGGAAAAGACCGTGTCAAGATTAAGGGAGATATCAGCAGCCAATATATATCAGCCCTCTTATTAATTGCACCAGCATTAAAAAAAGGGCTTACTTTAGAGATTGAGGGTGAATTAACCTCCAAACCTTACGTATCCATGACGTTGGATATGTTAAAAAGTGTAGGAATTCAACATGAGTGGACGAACAACGCGATTAAAATTGCGCCGCAGACATTTGATAAACAAACAATATATGTCGAGCCA
Source organism: Sphingobacterium sp. 2149 (assembly GCF_031455655.1). NCBI lineage: Bacteria > Pseudomonadati > Bacteroidota > Sphingobacteriia > Sphingobacteriales > Sphingobacteriaceae > Sphingobacterium > Sphingobacterium sp. 2149. The sequence continues at coordinate 44,222 of NZ_JAVDTD010000015.1, forward strand.
GATTGGAGCGCTGCTTCCTATTGGTACGCTATCGTCGCACTGGCAGATGCGAATGCATCGATCGTATTGCCTGGATTAAGAAAAAATAGCTTACAGGGTGATATTGCGATTATAAGCATTATGGAGCATTTCGGTGTACAGTCAAGCTTTGAATCAGACGGATTACATTTAAATAAAAAGTTAATCGATTCGGACATAAGCTTATTCAACTTTAAAGAATGTCCCGATCTCGCACAAACTGTGGTTGTTGTCGCGGCTGCGTTAAAACGCGATGTATCCTTTACGGGCTTGGAAACTTTAAAAATCAAGGAGACTGACCGTATTGCAGCACTGCAGAAGGAAATTGCGAAATTTGGAGCCGAGCTGATTGAAGATGGCGATACCTACCACCTGAAAACAGCACGGGTATATCAGCCTGAAGAGGTCACCTTCGATACTTACGAAGATCACCGCATGGCGATGGCGTTCGCACCACTGGCATTAGTTTTTGACCAGATTAAGATCGCTGAACCTCAAGTTGTAGAAAAATCATATCCTGATTTTTGGAATCATTTACAAGCGCAAGCTTTTGTCATTGACTAGTAGATTAAAACAGGGATTAAATCAACATTAATCCCTGTTTCCACCTATTGTACCCCAACAGGCTTTTCGCCTGGGACAAAATCATGTAATACAATCCTTAAGGTTTAGGACAGGTGGCAAATCCATAAATTTGTATTCCTTCTCAAGCTTTACAATTGCATATAAAGGCAAATTTATTTAAGTTTATTGAAATTTAATTTTTATGGCAGGAAATTCATTTGGCGACTTATTCAGAATAAGCACTTTTGGCGAATCACATGGCAAAGCTATCGGTGTAATTATTGATGGTTGCCCTTCAAATATAATAATAGACGAGGATTTTATCCAATCCGAGCTCGACAAACGAAAACCAGGTCAATCCAAAATCACGACGCAAAGGAAAGAGAGTGATACAGCGCAAATATTATCCGGTGTATTCGAAGGAAAATCAACAGGTACACCTATTGCGATTGTCATTCCAAATGAAGATCAGCGTTCGAAAGATTACACACATATCAAAGATATTTTCAGACCTTCTCATGCTGATTTCACCTATCAGATGAAATATGGCATCCGTGACTATCGCGGTGGAGGGCGTTCTTCTGCAAGGGAGACTGCTGCTCGTGTTGCTGCTGGTGCTGTTGCGAAGAGCTTTCTAAAACAATTTGGTATAGAAATCTTTGCCCACGTTTCTGGAGTTGGTACTATTGAAGCACAAAATGTGGATACAAAAGATCTAAAGAGCCTTCTTGATTTACGGGAATCCAACATCGCACGTTGCGCGGATCCAGCAACAGCAAATGAAATGGTTGAATTTATCGATTCTATCAGAAAAGCTGGTGATACTGTTGGTGGACGTATATCGGCTGTCATCAGACATGTCCCCGTAGGCTTAGGCGAACCCGTCTTTGATAAACTACATGCGGATCTGGCCAAGGCAATGATGAGCATCAATGCTGTACATGGTTTTGAATATGGTTCAGGTTTTGCTGGATCAGAGTTGCGAGGTTCCGAACATAATGATATATTTGTAGCAGATGACCATGATTTAACTCGAGTGCACACGCATACCAACTTCTCTGGAGGTATTCAGGGCGGGATTTCAAATGGTATGGATATTACGTTCAAAGTAGCATTTAAGCCTGTTGCCACTATCATGAGAGATCAAGAGACGGTAGATGTCCATGGCAAACCTGCTATTGCTAGTGGCAAGGGAAGACATGACCCTTGCGTTGTTTCGAGAGCAGTAATTATTGTGGAAGCCATGGCAGCACTTGTAATCGCGGATCATCTACTTAAAAATCAAAGTTACAAACATGCTGCAAGATAATTATGTCGTAGGTGTTGATATTGGAGGCACACATATTTCTGCCTGTATCATTGACACAAAACAATGGAATATATACCTAGAAAACGTGGCCAGAAACCACGTTTTTTCTCAAGGAGATGCTAAAACGATTTTACAAACCTGGGCGTCAGCTATTAGTGATATCATAGCCACCTCTCCTGCTCCTATTCAGTTCATCGGAATTGCCATGCCAGGACCATTTGACTACGAAAATGGAATATCCAAGATACAAGGACAAAGCAAATATGACCATCTTTACAACCAAGATATCAAAACTCTGTTAGCTAAGGAACTGGGACTTTCTCCTATGTCTATTCACTTTATCAATGATGCAGCTGCTTTCTTACAAGGCGAAATATTCGTACAACAACTGCAAACGAATAAGCGGATACTAGGAATTACATTGGGCACTGGGCTTGGGTCTGCGGTTTGGAATAAAGGCGAGAAGGCTTTTGATGCGGCCTTATGGAATAGCCCTTATGAAGATTGTATCTTTGAGGAGTTTCTGGTTACGCGATGGTTCGTAAAACGTTTCAAAGAAATAGCAGGTAAGGATGTGACAGGACTGAAAGAAATTTTAGATCATTATAGGGAAACTGCGGAGTTTCAAATCATCAAAGATGAATATGCTAAACATCTATTTGATTTTATGCAGTTTTTCTCGGACAAACATTCATCTGAACTATTTATTGTAGGTGGCAATATTGCAAAAGCACTGCCTATTTTCATCGCGGATCGAAAAGAATTTGAAAGATTCCAAATTTACACGGCCATACTCGGCGAAAAAGCGGCAATGATCGGTGCTGCAAGTATATTCAGCTAAGAAATCAATCCAACGCTTAGCATATTGGCATTGGTCATTCAGAAAAATACCCATCTATTAAAACATAGATGGGTATTTTTCTGGATTAGCTTCATGCATAATCGCATAAACTGTCTCAACAACATCGTCGGAGGATGGCTTGGAGAAATAGTCTCCATCTGAACCATATGGCGGGCGATGTGCCTTTGCAGTTAGTGTTCGTGGTTGACTATCCAACAAATAGTAGCCATTTTGCTTCTCTAATATCTCTTGTAAGATAAAAGCAGAAGCGCCACCAGGGACATCCTCATCCACAATTAACAGTTTATTTGTTTTTTTCAAAGATTCCGCACAAAGTTTTCCTTTGTCAAAAGGTTGTAATGTTTGTGCATCAATTATTTCAATAAATATTCCCAAGCGTTCCAATTCAACGGCCGCTTCCTCAACGACACGTAAAGTTGAGCCATAGGATACCACAGTAATATCCTCCCCCTCTTTCACGCATTCCGCATAACCGATTGGCACTGTAAATTCACCGACGTTTTCTGGTAAGCGTTCCTTCAGACGATAACCATTCAGACATTCAATGACAATAGCTGGCTCATCTGAGCGAAACAAGGTATTATACATACCTGCTGCCTGGGTCATATTACGCGGCACGCATACATGTAAACCTCTCAGGGCGCCTAAAATTACCGACATCGGCGATCCGGAGTGCCATATACCTTCTAATCGATGGCCGCGCGTACGAATAATTACGGGTGCTTTCTGTCCAGCAAAGGTACGGTAACTTAAAGTTGCCAAATCGTCACTTGCTACTGTAATGCCGTAAATTAGGTAGTCTAAATATTGGATTTCGGCTATCGGACGGAAGCCGCGGATCGCCAAACCAAGCCCTTTACCTATAATTGAATTCTCCCGAATACCGGTATCAAATACACGATGTACACCAAGTTTCTCCTGTAATCCCGCAAAACCCTGATTCACATCTCCAATTTTACCCACATCTTCTCCGAAAGCCAACAGCCTTTCGTCACGTCTAAAGTTCTCCTCAAAGCATAAATTCAGGACTTCACGGCCGTCGACAACTTTAGCCTCTTCACTGTACAAAGCAGGAACAATCTTTACATGGGCAGGAGAATCGACACCAGCTGTAAACAACTTCGAGTTATAACGTTTCTCATTAACCGCATGCTTTTCTTTGTACCAACTTAATAATTGCTGACGTTCTTCACTATGCTGTCCTTTCAGCTCATGCAGCACCTTGCGAACCTGACCGTACACCTCTTTTAAAGAAGGTTCAACCATCGATTGCAATTTTTTGGAAGCAAAATCGGCGCGTTCGTTCGGAATACCCTGAAGTAAATCTATGGCTTCCTTTGCCTCTATGCTCAACGTTTTGATATAATCGGTCCAAGCTCGCTTTTGTTCTTGACGAACATGATCTTTAGCCTGTTGATCCAGTTGCTCCAGCTCTTCTAAGGTGGCGATTCCCGAACTTATTATCCACTCTTTCATTTTTGCGATGCAATCGAAGTCAGTCTCCCATTGTAATCTTTCCTGAGATTTATAACGCTCATGTGAACCTGAAGAAGAATGCCCTTGGGGCTGTGTCAGTTCGGTCACGTGGATCAAACAAGGAATATGTTTCTCACGGGCAATATGGGCAGCCTGTTCATAAGTTTCACATAATCCTGCATAATCCCATCCTCTCACTTTGAATATTTCAATCCCGTTGGTCAATTCTTCCTTCTGAAATCCTTGAAGCACTTCTGAAATATCTCCTTTCGTTGTTTGAATTTCGTTCGGTACAGATATGCCATATCCGTCATCCCAAATGGAAATCACGGTCGGAATCTGGTGAACCCCTACTGCGTTAATGACTTCAAAAAATACACCTTCAGAAGTAGCAGCATTGCCGATAGAACAAAAGGCAACTTCGCTTCCTTTATTTGAAAAATAAGATAGGTAATCTAAATTTCTATTCTGCTTATACAGTTTGGAAGCCAAGCCCAAGCCTAGCAGCCTTGCCATCTGCCCTCCTGTTGTCGAAATATCTGAAAACGAATTTTTTTGAGCCATTTGATTCAACCAGTTTCCCTGATCATCCACAACGCGTGTCGAAAAATGGCAATTCATTTGTCTTCCTGCAGAAGAAGGATCTGCCTCTACATCGGGATGGGCATACAGTTGAGAGAAAAAATGGTAGACATTACTGATGCCTGAAGCAAATATAAATGTTTGGTCACGGTAATATCCCGATCGCCAATCTCCGTTTCTGAAAACTTTGGCCATCGCGATTTGTGCCAATTCTTTTCCATCGCCAAAAATACCAAACTTAGCCTTACCTGTAAGTACTTCTTTACGTCCCAATAAACTCACGTAACGACTTTCCAAGGCAGTTCGATAATCATTCACAATAATCTTCTTGAACTCATCAAAGCTCAAAGTGGAAATAGATTCATTGTTTTGGTCAAATGCAGTATCAAACATATTCTTTTTTGTTTCAACAAATTTAACAAAAATATTATTCTATATAATTGGTGTTTGTCAAATAAATTGACAATCGACAGTCCTCATTTGAAATAGAATATTCTAATTTATCAAATTAGTACTTTTTGATAAAAAATCCTAATTTACATAGACTTTTTTATACCTATAACGACGTAAAACCAGCTTTGTCCTTTTTAATTTCTATTTTTGGATTTTATATTCATTATTTTGAATTTTTCAATACTAAAACTCGATAAATCCCTTAGCGCTAATCTTGAAAAACGAAAGCTTTCTTCGCTTACACCTGTTCAAGAAAGAGCTATCCCTGCCATTTTAGAGGGCAGGGATTGTTTAGCGATTGCACCGACCGGAACGGGGAAAACTGAGGCTTACGCGATTCCAATTATTCAGCGTTTACGAACTAAAATTACCGCTGACCGTCTATCGGTACTTGTACTGCTCCCGACCCGGGAACTTTGTATTCAAACCCAACAGCGCATAACGAATCTTATCGAAGGTATGGATTTGATCATCGCCAGCTTCTATGGCGGTGGAACTTATGAAAGTCAATTGGAGGTTTATCCGAACGCGCATATGATCCTTGCCACTCCGGGTCGTTTGCTGGATTTTCTGGATCGGGGGAGTATTGATTTGAAGACGATAGATACCTTGGTGGTCGATGAATTCGATCAATTGCTTGATCTCGGCTTTGCGGCGGATATCAACAAAATCATCAATAAATTACCCGCTGAGAGACAATCTATTTTTAGTTCGGCCACAAAAACCGCCGAAATCGAAAAAATTGTTCGAAAAAAGTTAAACAACCCTGTCGAGATCATTATTGATAGAGCCTTAAAAAAGGGCCGGATAGTGGAATCTGTAATGTATGTCGACAAGAATGATAAAAAGAGCCTATTGGGCCATCTGCTTGAAAACAGGATTTCACGGCAGGCCATCGTTTTCACGCGAACAGTGCAAGGAGTCGAACGGATTGAAAAAGCATTAAACCGAAGTGGTGTTTCTTGTTTGGCTTTGTATGGCGATAAGTCGCAGCAAAAACGAGAAGAGATCATTGCTCAGTTTAGACGAAAAGAAGAACGTATTTTAATTGCAACAGACCTGTTGGCACGTGGAGTAGATTTTCCGGATCTGGAGGCAATCATCAACTACGAAGTTCCAGATTCGCCAGAGCTATATACCCATCGGATCGGCCGGACTGGTCGTTCTGAGGCTGATGGAAAAGCCTTTACATTTTGCGACGCGGAAGACAACGAAAAATGGATCAAATTGCAACTCGCCTTAAAACGGCAAATTAGAATTGACGATCAGCACCCTTACTTGCTAAGCTGGGAGAAAATGCTTTCCAGTAGTCAAACCAATCCTCGGAAAGGCTCTTCAAAATCGAGAAAACGTCGTTAATTAATAAATATTCTTTTACTTTTACCTGCAAATCATAAAATCACAATTCGAGATGAATACAATACATTTATTTGATGATAGTAATAACGGCGATGATAACCGTCTAGGAGACCTGGAAAAAACAATCATCGTGAATAGTCTGATGGAGATTCCTTTTGAAGATCGGGATGAGGAATGGCGGGATGCATTTTTAACAAATATTGCTGAATGTACCTTAAAATTAGCCGAGACAGAAGTAGTTGTTGGTCCGGACGGATTTCCTTATTTCCAACTTGAAAGCGCTCCAAAAGATCAGAACTTTCAAGCATTCGTCATCAAAAATCGACTGAAAGATTTTGTGTTACCAAGGGGATTTGGTATTGCAATTAATACACAGCATGAAAATCCAGATTGGGTGTTCACCTATGGCGATTTGGTCAACTTCTTTCTGAATGAGGAATTTTACACGGATGAGAGTATTTTTTCGAAGAAAAATACACCAACAATTATTGGCGAAGATGAAGAAATATTAGTTGGGCAGCCAGCTGAAACTATTCTTCCGCAAACAGTACGTACACAACTGCGTGAATTTTTGGATTACTATGGGGTAAAGAATGCTAAAATTATGCTGCTTGCACGCAATTATAAAGATGAAGAAAATGCTACACAAGATTTAGCATTCAATATCGTTGCCAACCAATTCAGCACAGAAAAAGAGTTTACGAACATTATGGAAGCGATAGGCTGGTTCCTTCCTAGACATTATTCTTATATTGGATTGGACGAACTTGCTATTGACAACGGCTTTATGCCACTATAAATAAAAAAGACTTAAATATATACAAACATAATTAACTCATGTTTCCATTTAACGTAAGAGTGTACGGAATATTGATCAATGAAAAACAGGAGGTGTTGATCAGTGACGAAAGGACGGAAAATGTTTCATTTACCAAATTCCCCGGCGGGGGCTTAGAATATGGAGAAGGTTTATTGAATGCCTTGATCCGGGAGTATCAGGAAGAGTGTAATTTTGAAGTTGCTGTCGTTAAGCACATTTATACCACTGACTTTTATGAGAAATCAAGCTTTAATGATAGTCAAATAATATCCATTTACTATCAGGTCAAGAACACTTCACCAATTCAAATCAGAACTACGAACAGAGCTTTCGATTTTGATCCAGATCAAAAACCGGAAGACAATAAACTTCAATCGTTTCGATGGTTGCCAATCGAATCGGTTCTCATTGATGATCTAACTTTCAAAACAGATCAAATCGCTTGGAAGGAATTCTTGAAAACGATTAGATAATAATAATTTTTCAATTTTCATGATTTTTATTTGTATTTAAAAAATAAAGATATATCTTTACGTAAACCAATGGAAATGCTTGTTTTTTTTAAAGTATTGACCTCAATAATTACATTTTATTATTTATTTAACATCTCACATGTGACTGGGAATAATGTTGGAAGAGCGTGGGATAAGACGGAAATTGGTTTATTGAATATGTAAAATCCTAGTCCTATAGGTTTTTTAATAGTTAGTGTGATTTTATGGCGATACTCCCCGTATCGCCTTATTTATTTAACTCTATTGCTCCAGCCCGTTATTTAAAGGCTACATACGAGGCGAAACATAAATTCTTGTGCAAAACATCCACATTGTTAAAACCAACATCGGTCAATAAATTGAGCTGGTAAACTAGAGATCTAGGCGTATCCTCATGTTCAATATAGCCAAAAACATGATCGCGATATTCCTCATCCTTCAATTTAGTTAAGTATGCGCCATATTTCTCCTTATAAATTAGCTTTTGAAGATGAACATTATTCTGTTCTATCAAATCAAAAATCCATACACTTCCACCTGATTTTAGCAGACGGAATAACTTTTTAAAAGTGCTTAACCAATCCTCGTCATCCCGTAAGTGATGTAAAACCGAAGTAGCAATAATGACATCGAATTTTTCCTCTTCCAAGGAAACTTCCCTAAAGTCTCCCTTTATCAACTGAATTTCTCCTTTTGTCAGAGCACTTACACGCTCTTGTGCTCTATTTAACATGGGTTGACTTAAGTCTACAAGACTAAAATTTGGATTAGATTTCAGTTTTTGCAATAACTTAACATCGTAATTTCCAGCGCCACATCCAATATCCAATATATTTTTTGCATTTGAATAAACACTTGCAATGGCATCTGTAATTAGCTCCATGTTCCAAACCGCATCAAGTGTGGTGGCCTGGCCTGTTTCTAAATTTGAAAAACGTTCTACATCATTGTCAAACCGTGCTTCAATTTCCTGTAAAGTTGCTTTATTCATCTGTAAATTATTTTTTTTTTAATTCGGACGAGTCTCATACGGCATGACCATATGCAGACTGATTGTATTGTGGCCCACCCGTTATTTTTTAATAATTTAAATGTAAGACTAACTGGAATTCATTAAAAATATTTATTTTGTCAAGAATTCATACCAAAAAAGTATCGATGGAAATACGACATCTTATTTATTTTAAAACAGTAGCCGAGGAGCTTCATTTTGGCCGAGCAGCAGAACGTCTATTTATGTCCCAGCCGCCGTTAAGTCGGCAGATTAAAGACCTTGAAGACGAGTTGGGTGTCATCCTTTTTTTCAGAACCAACAAACGCGTCGAACTAACAGAAGCGGGTAAATACTTTTTGGAGGAGGTTTTGGAAATCCTTCAGAATTTAGAACACAGCAAAACAATCACGAAGCAGATCCACAACAATATTTCTGGAGAATTCAAATTGGGTTACGTTAGTTCAACGCCTAAGAAAATGCTCGCCACAGTATTGAAACACATTCAACAGAAATTTCCATACTTAAGAGTGAGTCTTTTTGAAACCTCGACACACAAACAGAAATTGGCACTAGAAAACGGTAAACTGGATCTAGGTATAATGCGTTCTCCAATTTATTCGAGCGAATTATTGACCACTCCTCTTTTCGAAGACCCCATGGTCATTGTAGGCCCGACACATATAGCGTTTAGTGATATTAATTTCTTTAATGAAAGTTTTATTTCTTTTAATCAAAAATATGCGTCCGAATACCATCGCCATGTTATTAACACGTGTAATCGCATGGGGTTCGAACCTAAGATTGTACATCAGAGCAACTCGATGTCTTCTATTCTCGAATTGGTTTCACAAGGGCTGGGATTAGCAATAGTCCCCGCTTCCACTATCAAACAGTATCCACATTTAAAACTAAAAACCATGGAAATTGAAGACATAGATAGCAAAACAGAAATTATACTTGTCTCCAATAAAAAAAGTAAAAACAGCGCTTTAGGCGAATTTATGGATTGCATCCAAAAAGAATACAGCAAATTCAACGCCTCCTAAAGAATTGTTGGACTGATTATTTACATCAGTATCTCTGCTGAATAATCACTTGCATCAATCGCCATGTTGTTTATCCGCTACCTATGGATAAGGTTTTCACAGCATTGAATCAATGATTATTGCAGTTAATTAGACAGGATTTCCTTACATTTATACGATTACTAAAATCTCAACAAATCAATTCATGAGAAAGCATGTTCTCTTACTCCTTTTCTTGATTACTCAATTGCTTCCAACATTTTTATCTGCACAGTCCGCATCGGTGGATCTGGATCTTACAGAAGTGATGCGTCGGTATAAAGCGATTGGCCTCAGCGTCGTCGTTGTCAAAAACAATCAGATTGAGTACCACAAAAATTATGGATACAAAAATTTGGAAACAGAAACTCCGCTCTTCGAAAATGACATCTTTAGAATCGCTTCTATTTCAAAGTCTTTCACCGCAACATCCTTTATGCAATTATTGGCAGATGGTCGTTGTAGGCTAGACGACGACATTGGTGATCTCATAGGTTTCCCTGTCAGAAATCCAAACTATCCAGACAGAGCAATCACACTCCGGATGATTCTTTCCCATACGTCCAGTATCAACGATAAGAACGGTTATTTTAATCTCGATGTTATTAACCCTGTCAAGAACCCAAATTGGCAAAAATCGTATAATCTGTATGCCCCTGGTTCACAGTACCAGTATTGTAATCTCAATTTTAATATGGCCGGGGCCGTTCTTGAGAAACTGACCAATAATCGTTTCGACAACTATGTTGTTAGTCATATCCTTAGACCGCTCAACCTCTATGGTGGATATTGTGTCGACTCTTTGGATAAAACAAGATTTGTCCCGTTGTATTCATATGACCAGACAGGAAAACCACATGAGGAGCTTAGCGCCTATCACCCTCGCCGCGAAGAACTTATCCAGTATAAGATGGGATATAGTACGCCCATACTCTCCCCAACAGGTGGAATGAAAATATCAGCATTAGATTTAGCAAATTATATGATGATGCATATGAACTATGGGCTTAGCCAGGGAAAAACCATCATCAGAAAAAAGTATGCAAGGATTATGCAAACACCTGTAAATAAAGAATCCGGCTATGGATTGGCGATTATGAATGACACCAAAATTGTACCGGGAGTTACTTTAACCGGACATACTGGGTCGGCTTACGGGCTCTATAGTGCCATGTTCTTTCACCCAAAGCAGAAATATGGTTTTATAGTCATCACAAATGGCTGCAATATTCCCGATAGTGAAGAATTTAATCCCTTACTGAAAGATTGTATAAATGTGCTTTACAACGCCTATATAAAGGCAAAATAAACATATCAATTACAATGAACTAATAAAAAAAGCTGCGAAATCGCAGCTTTTTTTATTAGTTCATTGTATTACTTTTAGTTTTTAACCCAGTTTACAATTGCTGGATCGAGTGGATTGGTCGCTGAACGGAAACGGTGTACAAGCTTACCATGCTCATCGATTAGGAATTTTTCAAAATTCCACTTAATCTCTCCTTTAAAATCGGGATTTTCCTGTGCGGTTAGATACTTAAATAATGGATCAATTTGATCACCCTTCACATCCACTTTCTCTGCCATTAGAAAATCAACACCATAATTTTGTTCACAAAACTCTTGAATTTGCGCATTTGAACCTGGCTCTTGTTGTCCGAAATTATTTGCCGGAAATCCTATAATGACCAGCTTATCACCAAAAGTTTTGTGCAATTCTTGGAGGTCTTTATATTGTTTTGTAAAACCACACTTAGATGCAGTATTAACAATCAATACTTTTTTTCCTTTGAAATCAGACATTTTGACTTCCTTACCATCAAGCGATGTAAACTTAAAATCATAAAAATTGGGATTGCCAAATAACATTGACATATACACCATAATAGTAGCGATAATCATATTTAATTAGTTTAAAGACTTAGTAATGAATTACTCTCTCTTTCCAATACTGCGTCGAACAGCTCGTTAATAGGAGATTTTAAAATGGTGCCTACCTTGATCTGATGTGTATCACAGACTTCCCGTAAAATTAGATCAAAACTATATGCAATAGACCCCACAAAGTGACATTCATATTTATTATAATCCGGATAGGTCAAAATTGATGCCTGAACAAATTCCTCAAATCCGCTCTTTACCAGATCAATGATAAATGGATGGGTAATATTATCTGACATGAAGGGTGCAAAAGATGCTAGGAATGCATTTGGGCGCTCCTTTTGATACACATTTTTGATAACAATCTCTTTATTGATTCTATACTTATTCGCAAATTTTTCATTCAGATCCTTGGGCATACGTCCGTACAGAAAAAGTCTGACTAAATTTTTTCCGAAGTAAGCTCCCGAACCTTCATCACCCAATACATAGCCATTTCCATTGTGTGAAGGCATCAACTCCTCTCCATCAAAGAAACTGAGATCCGACCCAGTTCCTAAAGTTGCTACATAACCTTTTTTATTACCGCATGTCGCTAACGCACTTCCAAAAAGATCATTTTCAACCGAAATATAGGCATTTTCAAATAAGGGGGTCAATGCATTCGATACCATTTCCCTACGATCAGGGGTGATGCACCCCGCACCAAAGAAATACAATTCTGTAACCTCATCAGCGTATGGAATAATTTCGGGTATTTCCTTGATAACACGTGTAATTTCCTTTTCATTGACAAAAAAAGGATTAAGTCCATTTGTACTGAATGAGATAGGCGCACTATCTGGCAATTCCAACTTCCAATCCGACTTTGAAGAGCCGCTATCAACAACTAAGATCATACAAATTCTTGATTATTTTCCCCAATAAACTATTGTATCAAACTTAGCAAAAATTCTGATAAAAAACAGATTTTTTGCTTCTTTCAACAAACCTCAGAAATAGGGTTTCAGTCGAAAGCAACAATAATAATTGTTCAATTTATATTATATTTCTTACTGAAAAATAGTATATTGGAGAGAACTTCAATATCTCCCTATAGCGTACTATTTTATACCTATTGTAGTTATTAAAGAACCAATAATATATTTTTTTGTTTGATTAATCATACGATACTTTCTAGCTTTGTGAGCTCATACTAAATTTATTTTTCATGGATAGTGACCATTTAAACATACCCAAAATACATTTTGAAGTATCATTTCCCGAAGTGCAAGCTCATTACATTGAGGTGAAAATGAGCGTAACAAATCTCAACCAGCCTTATGTCGACCTAAAAATGCCGGTATGGTCTCCTGGATCCTATTTGATTCGCGAATACGCTAAAAATGTAGAACGATTCCGATCACTTGATAAAACGGGAAATACAATCACCTATCAAAAAATTTCTAAAAACACCTGGAGAATACCTACAGAATCGTTGGATCAAATTGAAGTAGTTTATGCCGTCTATGGGTTTGAAACTTCAGTACGCACTAATTTTTTTGATAGCGACCATGCTTTTATTGTACCCACAGCGACGTTCTTGTATATTGATAACTGGATCGACCATCCGACTACAGTCAGCATAGATTTAAAAGATACTTGGACGAGCATATCAACCGGGCTTGAGCAAATTGAGGAGCATAAATTTTATGCGCCAAATTTTGATATCTTGTACGATAGTCCCATCGAAGCCGGTAATCAGGATATCTGGAAATTCCAGGCTGCAGGTGTAGAACATGAGTGTGCCATGGTGGGAGGGGGAAGTTATGATAAAGCACGATTGACAAAAGATATCACCCGTATTGTTGAAGAAGAAACCCGTATTTGGGGTTCTAACCCAAATAAGCGTTATGTTATTATTACACATAATTATCAGTCTGGAGGTGGTGGGTTAGAACATCTCAATTCCACAGTTTTGGGGGCGTCAAGAAATGCCTATCTTAACGAGACCAGTTACAAAAATTACCTGAGCCTTGTGGCGCATGAGTATTTTCATCTTTGGAATGTGAAACGCTTACGTCCAAAAGCTTTAGGACCGTTTAATTACGATGCCGAAAACTATACCACGGGACTATGGATTATGGAAGGATTCACTTCGTATTATGATAACCTCATTATTAAACGATGTGGATTCTATAGCGAAAAAGAATACCTCTCTTTGTTAGCTAACGATTTTAATATTGTATTGAATCGTCCCGGGCATGCGATACAGTCTGCTGCTGCCTCAAGTTTCGATACCTGGATTAAATATTATAGACCGGATGAAAATTCAATAAATTCAGGTATATCTTACTATAATAAAGGTGCGATGCTGACGGCATTGCTGGATATTAAAATTATCGCAGCTACAGAAGGTAAACTAAAATTGGATGATGTTATTCGGGAGGCTTATGAAGAGTTTTTCCTAAAACTCGATCGCGGATTTGAAGAAAATGAATTTAAAAGTCTCGCCGAACGCATCGCTGGCACTTCGTTGGATGATATTTTCGACGCGGCGCATCAGGATGGCGAACTGGATTATAACGATTATTTCAATCTAGTTGGTTATGAAATTATTGACACAAATGTTAATAACAACTCCTTAACATTAGGGATTACCACAAATAAAGTAGACGGGTTAATTTCAGTAGCGACCGTGGAAAAAGATTCTGGCGCATACGAGGCCGGATTGAATGTCAGAGATGAACTCATTGCAATTAACAACAACAGACTCGATGTTAAAGATAAAGAAATTGATTTCATTGTTCAGCATGCCAAAGAGGGAGAACTATTAAACTTTTTGGTGGCCCGGGATGGTTTGGTGCGCGAGATACCGGTTCAAATCAGAAAAAATACTAAAAAGATTTATGAGATCCGTCCGCTCAAAGATCAAACCTTTCTACAGGAATTATTGGGTAAAATCTGGATGGCTTAAAACTGAAATATTGCTGTAAAAAAATAATAGCGGAGTTTTCCGCTATTATTTTTTTATTAAAATTTATACCTTACTGAAAAACCGACCGGGTCAAATAATTTGATGCTCGATTCATTTAGAAAATCAAAGTAAGGTTTTACATCCAATGAGATCTGAAATGGTGATTGTGGAACGTTAAATTCAATTCCAACAATACCATCAATACTCAGGTTGAGCTGTGAATCAAATGACTGACGTTTACCATCGAAAATTTTATCTTTCTCTTTAAAAGAACCGACGCTACCGCCAAAACCATAATACCAATTGAATCCGGCAGCCAGCGGTTTATATATTTCATATAAGCCTACGACACGGAAACGGCGGAAGTCAGAATTGCTCTGAATACTCATGATACCTTCCAATGCATGATCCGAATTAAGCGTATGACGATAAGTAATTCCCTGAGCGGACCCAAATCGTCCACCAATAGCGCCTCTATTGTCCAATTGAGCTAACGCTCTATTGGATAATGCACCAAACATCAGTATTCCACTAACGGCTAAAAATATTTTCTTCATAAAAATCGTACGCTTTTTTGCTTTACCTTTTTTCCAAACATAGATAAAATGCTTTTTATATGCAATACAATTGCATATCCTGAAGACTATTTATCAAACCTTCTATTAGAAAGACATTTTAAGTAAAATAAATATTACATCACAGCTATAACGACATAATGTTTGAATTGTTATGACATTAATCCCAAATTCTCCAACTTTATTTCTGATATTTTTTTTATATTTAAGACAATACAGCATGTAGTAATAACCAATAAACTCAAGTGATATGGGCAGAATTTTTGACTTTATAACCTTATATAAAGAAAATTACGCAAAGGACATTATGGTAGCGGGTCGCGATGGAAATGGCCAATGGAAAACGTATTCTACCAAAGAATACACAGATGCTATTGACTCCTTAAGCAGGGCGCTACTGAAGCTCGGGCTCAAGAAAGGTGACCGGGTAGGAATTATGTCCGGTAACAGACCTGAATGGAATTTAGTTGATTTTGCCTGCAACCAAATAGGCCTTGCAACCGTGCCCCTGTATCCTACCCTATCTGCGCAGGACCTTTCATTCATTGTAAATGATTCAGATGTAAACGTCCTATTTGTTAGCAACAGGGAGTTAACAGACCGTATTGAACAAGCGATCAACGAGCATGGAATTCACCCACAATTGTATACATTTGATGCTATCGAAAATTATACGCACCTAAGAGCATTCATCGAAACTACCAAAGATGACATAACCGATTTAACTCCATTTCGCGATGCTGTAACGGAAGATGATCTGTTAACTTTGATCTATACTTCAGGAACCACTGGGCGTCCCAAGGGAGTCTATCTCTCACACAAAAATGTGTACAGTAATGTCTTGGCTTGCAACCACCTGATCCGGGCTGACTTCAAAACGGCATTAAGCTTCCTGCCTTTATGCCATATTTTTGAACGGATGGTAGTCTACATGTACTATTCCAAAGGGATTCAGATTTATTTTTCGGAAAACCTAGACAATGTTGTTGCGGACATCAACGATGTTAAACCAGATGTATTCACCACCGTACCTCGAGTACTGGAAAAAGTATATGACAAGATCATTGAAAAGGGGAAAGCGCTAACAGGTGTAAAAAAGAAAATCTTCTTCTGGGCTGTTAATTTAGGTTTGAAATTCCAAGAACCTGAACATAATGGAGCGCTTTATAATCTTAAACTTGCGATTGCAAGAAAATTGATATTCTCAAAATGGCAAGAAGCGCTTGGAGGAAATATTAAGATTATCGTGTCCGGCGGCGCTGCCCTTCAAGAACGGTTAGCGCGTGTATTTTGGGCGGCTGGACTTAAAGTACTTGAAGGATATGGGCTGACTGAAACTTCTCCCGTAATCGCCGTCAATTCTTACTTACCAAATGGATTAAAATTTGGAACTGTGGGTAAACCCCTTAAAAATTTAGAGGTAAAGATCGCTGAAGACGGAGAAATCCTAGTGAAAGGCCCGAGTATTACCATAGGCTATTACAAAAATGAAGATGCTACCAAAGAAACTTTTGACGATCAAGGATTTTTCAAAACAGGTGATATTGGAGAAATCACAGCCGATGGTTTTCTTAAAATCACCGATCGCAAGAAGGAAATGTTCAAAACTGCCGGCGGCAAATATATCGCTCCACAATCCATTGAAAATAAGCTCATGGAATCCACTTTAATAGGACAAGTGATGGTTTTTGGCGAAAACAGAAAATTTCCTGGAGCTTTAATCGTTCCGGCATTTGATGTGCTGTCCAAATGGGCAAGCCAAAAAGGGATTAACCCATCATCAAATGAAGAACTCATTAAAAACTCAGAAGTAATCCAAAAATATCAGGATGAAATTAACCGGTTATCCACTAATTTTGGACATTGGGAAATTGTTAAGAAATTCGTTATACTTCCAAAGGAATGGACAATTAATGACGGTCAATTAACCCCAAAATTGAGTTTAAAGCGAAAGATTATTTTAAAAGAGAACGAAACTGCAATCGACAAATTGTATCAGGAACAGAACCAAGAATAACAATTTGCACGATTATTGGGATTAATCATCGTATTATGAAGCACGTTACACTGAGAGATTTATTTACACTCGTTTATTGGAAAGACATTTGGCATGTTTTAGTGGATGCATTTAATGGATTTAATGATGACAAATGCATGAAAAAGAGTGCTTCACTTGCTTATTATACGGTTTTCTCGATCGGACCACTTCTTATGATCGTGATCTGGTGTATAGGGTTCTTTTACGGTGAACATCTTCAAAGCGGATCTTCGGCTCAAGATCAGGTGTTGGAAGAGGTCATGGTACTTTTTGGCCAGGATGTTACCACCCAGATCCAGTCTTATCTCCAGAAGATCACATTCGAAAATAAATCCAATATGGGAATCACGATAGGTATTGTTACATTGATCCTATCTTCCACGACCTTATTCGTTGATATACAGGATTCGATCAATAATATCTGGAAAGTAAAACCCAAGCCGAAAAAGGGATGGCTGAAACTGATCATCAACAGATTGATATCTTTTTCTATTGTTATTGCCTTGGGCTTTTTACTCATTGCCTCACTGATGATCAATGGGCTTATTGTCGCAGTGACCAATTTAGTGATGACGTATTTCCCCTTCATTCCAATTTCCCTCATTTCTTGGGTAAATACAGGCATCACCTTTTCAGTCATTGTCATCTTATTTGGATATATCTTTTCCTTCCTTCCCGATGCTAAAGTAAAATTCAGAGATATGCTCGGCGGCGCCATCTTTACAGGATTACTTTTTATGTTGGGTAGATATGGTATTTCAATCTATCTCAACGTTTCATCCACGGCTAGTTTTTATGGAGCTGCAGGATCCATTATCGTCATGCTATTATGGATCTACTATTCCGCTGCTATATTGTACTTTGGCGCAGAATTCACTAAATTTTATGCCATTAAATTTGGCTCAGGCATTGTACCTTCCGCATTTGCAGTAGCGGTCGAACAAACAGAAAAAGTTAAAAAAATAGGAAGCGATGCTGAAGCACACGTCGGAGATACCATTCAGATCTTAAAACAATAATTTACTTTTTGTCTTTTTTTCCGCTGATGGAACCATCTATACCGATGACATCAATGACTTTGTCTCCAATCTGCGTAATATCGGATTTTAATCCCACCATGACGGTGAAGATATTGACAGGTATATCCTGTATTTTTCTAAAATTATGAAGATAGCCGAGCTCCAAACCTAAAAAGAATCCATTAAACTTGTAGTCTGCGCCAGCGCCTATTTTACTGGAGAAATTCAGGTGATTTTTACTCTCCATCTTAACAAGCTTCTGATCCGCAAGCACACGTGCTCTCGGCTCACTTGTCAGACCAATACCAGGCCCAGCAAAACCATACATGTTTAGTCGGCGCATCTGTTTCCTAATACCTCCAGAAAATGATAAAGTATAGAAATTAGTATTGGCATCTTCTATGCGATATACGAAATCGGGATCAATCAAGGGTTGTTTGTACTTAAATGAAAGGGTATAAAGTGTGGGAGACACAAAAAACTTTGGATCTTTCAGGGAAATATCCAAGCCAATACTTCCAGAAAATTTTGGCGAAAGTATCTCTTTGGTTTTTCCGATCGGAAACCCCATGCCCGTCGTTCCCCAATAGTATACTTTTCTATAATGTATCGTGTCAACGCCCCCTTGAGCGAAAACACTGGCACAAATAGCACTTAGCAAAATAAAACTTAATAGGATTCGTTTCATTCAAATACGTTTTATACTGAATAACAACAATATAAAACGTATTTTGTTCAAAAAATATGGCTGATTATAGATAACTTTTTGATTGCGGCCCTTGATTGAAGAGCAAATCGATTATACTCAGATCCGGGTAAAATCCATTCTTATCTGAAAAAACTTGATAATACTCTTTTGGATTAGCCAATATACTTTCCTTTTTGGGATGTATAGCATTACGATAATCGATCGTATCCGCTGGAGCTGCCACGTACTCTTGGGTAAAATTCACAGCGCGCTTAAGCTTGATAGATTTAAGAAGAAGTTCCAACTGCGCCACATTAAAATCCACGAGATAGTCGAATTTTGCTTCGTAAAACTGTATAAAATCATCTTCATAGTACTCAAAATAAGCAGAACTACGATAAGCAGTCTGAATACTTAGCCAATGTAGACGCTGCCAGTCAAACTCATAACTTATACGAATATCTTTCATCGGAACACGATCTTTATTGCCATGTTGAATCGGTACAATCAAATCCTGCACACCATTCGCAGAAGCAATACGTGCCCTTGTACGATAACTTTGCTTTTGAAAATGCTCATATTTCTCGATGATTAAAGGAAGATTATGCTCTTGTATCGTATGAAAGTAAGATATCGGTGGAAGATAACATGCCGGAAGTAATAACTGCGATTCCATAAAAACTGATGATTTTTGTTATAAGTGACGCAAAAATAACTTAAATTAAGGATATTTGTAAAGAACAACTGGGAATTTTAGCTATAGCATGAAACAAAGAGCGTTAAACGCATTAATCTATATTATATCTCTTCTCCCCTATTGGTTTCTATATTTGATCTCCGATGGGCTTTATTACATACTTTATTATATCATAGAATATAGAAAGAATATTGTATTTCAGAATTTAAAAAATGCTTTTCCTGAAAAAACGGATAAAGAGCGACTTGTTATTGCTAAAAAGTTTTACCGTTTTTTTCCGGACCTCATTGTCGAGTCGATCAAATTGAAAACAATTACCGCTGAGGAAGTGAAGAAAAGAATGATGTTGGAAAATGAGGAGGAATTGACAAGACACCTTGAGGCCGGCAAGAATGTCATTGGGGTAACATCGCATTATGCCAACTGGGAGCTCGGTATACATCGTTTGAGTTTAATCACAAACTTTCCAACGTTGATTGTATACAAACCACTCAATAACAAAGATATTGACACGGTTTACAATGGCATGCGGGGCCGGTTTGGTGCCGAAATGGTACCTATGAAACAGATACTCCGTCATATCGTAAAATTAAAGGGCCAACCCAATGTTAGCATACTGGTCGCCGATCAAACCCCTTTATATTCGGATTCCGATTACTTTATTAATTGGCTAAATCAAGAGACATTGGTCTATACCGGAGCCGAAAGGCTTTCTCGAATTAGTAAAGCGCCGGTCGTTTATTGTTCAATCAACAGAAAACCTAAAAGAGGTCATTATTCCTGTAAATTTTTCACTTTACTCGAAGAGCCAAGCGGCTTTGGAGAACATGAGATAACCAATTTACATAATCAGCTCGCTGAGCAGCTTATCCGTGAAACCCCAGAATATTGGTTATGGTCACATAACCGCTGGAAAAGAAAACGTAGAAAATGAGTAAATTACCAAAAGTAGCTGTTGTTATCCTCAATTGGAATGGTCGATTTTTTTTAGAAAAATTTTTACCATCTGTTTATAATAGCTCATACCCAAATGTCGAATTTGTAATTGGTGACAATGCCTCCGATGATGATTCAATTTCATTTGTGAGACAGTATTATCCTACCATTACAATTCTCGAAAATGATCAAAACTATGGCTTTGCAGGCGGCTATAACAAGATATTGCAGCGTGTAAAAGCAGATTATTATGTGTTGCTCAATTCGGATGTTGAAGTGAGTCAAAATTGGATCGAACCCGTCATAGAATACTTGGAAAGGAACCCTTCTTTCGCAGCTGCACAGCCTAAAATACGCTCATTCCATGATAAGCAGAAGTTTGAACATGCTGGAGCAGCTGGGGGATATTTGGATTACTTTGGATTTCCTTTCTGCAGAGGAAGGATTCTACATGAAGTAGAAGAAGACGAAGGACAGTACGAGGAGGAATCAGAGATCTTTTGGGCCTCTGGAGCTGCACTTTTTATCCGTTCGGAAGCCTGGAAGGAGGCGGAGGGTCTTGATGAAGATTTCTTTGCGCATATGGAAGAAATTGACTTGTGCTGGCGATTGAAAAAGATGGGCTATGGAATTGGCTATTGCCCCAAATCTATCGTTTACCACGTTGGAGGCGGAACGCTCAACGCTAGCAATCCCAAAAAAACCTATCTTAATTTTAGGAATAATATGGTTATGCTGCAAAAGAACCTGCCCATAGGCAAAGCGATATTTATTATTTTCATTCGACTATGGTTTGATTTTGCTGCGCTTGCCAAATTCCTTATCGATCGAAAACCCAAAGATGCCTGGGCAATCAGCCGTGCGCATCAGTATTTCTTCTTAAACATTTTTAAAAATGCTAAAAAACGTAAAAAATACAACCACAGGGGAAATACAAAAGGACAGTACAAGAAGTCAATCATTGTGGATTTCTACACGAATAGCAAACATAAATTTTCTCAGCTAAATCCAAGTGATTTCAAATAGCATCTTATTTTCACAAAATACAAAATGCAGAAAAACGCATTTTAAAAATAAAGTAGTCATTACAACAAGATTCTTTATTTATTTTATTTAAACGTACTTTTTATTTGTAATTTTGCAAAATGTTGGCGATGGATATTGAAAAAAAGATAAAAGACTTAACCGCAGAACTTAATCAGTATAACTACCAATACTATGTATTGGCGAACAGTGTTATTTCTGACTACGACTTCGACCTTAAACTAAAGGAGCTCGAAGCCCTGGAAGCTCAATATCCAGCGTTTGCCGATCCTAATTCTCCTACACAGCGTGTTGGCGGGGATATAACTTCCCGATTTCAAACGGAAAGACATCGCTGGCCCATGCTCTCTTTAGGTAATACATACAGTCAGGAGGAATTGCTTGATTTCGACCAGCGTATCCGCAAAATCATCGGCGATCAGTTTGAGTACGTCTGTGAATTAAAATTCGATGGTTTATCCATTAGCTTGACGTATGAAAATGGCAAGCTAAGTAAGGCTGTTACTCGTGGCGATGGCACGCAGGGCGATGTGGTTACCAACAATGTTAAGACAATCCGATCAATTCCGATCAAACTCAAAGAAGGAGCTTATCCAGCGCAATTCGAAATACGCGGCGAAATATTTATGCATAAATCAGCTTTTCTGCGTTTGAACAAAGAGCGCGAAGATAATGCGGAGCCAACGTATGCCAATCCGAGAAATTTCGCTTCCGGAACGATTAAACTGCAAGACTCTGCTGAGGTTGCAAAGCGACCGTTAGACTGTTTCCTTTACTTTTTGTACTGCGACAACAGAACAAATCTTTTTCACGACCATTGGAATAGCTTGAACCATGTAAAAGAATGGGGATTCCATGTCAGCGAACATAGTAGAAAATGTAGCACTATAAGCGATGTATTTGCATTTATCGATTATTGGGAGGTCGAACGCCATAATCTTGGCTATGAAATCGATGGAATTGTTATTAAAGTAAATGATTATGCACAACAGGAAGAACTTGGCTTTACGGCCAAAAATCCAAGGTGGGCAATATCCTATAAATTCAAAGCTGAGCGTGTAGAAACCGGATTGAACTCCATCAGTTATCAAGTTGGCCGTACAGGTGCTGTTACTCCAGTTGCCAATCTCCAACCTGTACTATTGGCAGGGACTACCGTCAAACGTGCATCCCTACACAATGCAAATGAAATTGCTCGCCTGGATCTGCATGAACATGATACAGTATTCGTGGAAAAGGGGGGCGAAATCATACCCAAAATTATTGGCGTTAATTACACCAAGAGATTGCCTGGATCAACAAGCTTTGTCTACCCAACATCATGTCCCGAATGTGGCTCCGAACTCATACGCCAAGCTGGCGAAGCGGTACACTACTGCCCTAATGAAACAGGGTGTCCCCCTCAAATTATTGGTAAAATGCAGCATTTTATCGGACGCAAAATGATGGACATCGAAGGTATGGGCGACGAAACGGTTGACAACTTCTTCAAAAAAGGTTTATTACATAATATCGTTGATATTTATGAACTAAAAGACCATCAGGAAGGCTTACAGCAGCTGGAACGTTTCGGTCAGAAATCCATAGAAAATATGCTGAAAGGCATTGAGAAGTCTAAAGAAAAACCGTTTGAAAAAGTACTATTCTCTTTGGGGATACGTCACGTTGGTGAAACGATCGCAAAGAAATTAGCGCTGCACTTTAAAAATATTGATGCCTTGGCACAAGCATCAGCAGAAGAAATCGAAAGCGTACAGGATATTGGACGTCGCATTGCCGAAAGCGTTAGAGAATACTTGGACAATCCGATTCATCAGGAACAGATTAAGGCTTTAAGAAATTACGGCTTAAATTTTGAAATTAAGGAAAAAGAAATCGTTTTGACCAGCAACTCACTGGAAGGGAAGACTTTTTTAATATCCGGTGTCTTCGCAAACCATTCGCGGGAAGAATTAGCGGCATTGATTGAGAGTCATGGCGGAAAGATGGTTTCAGCGATTTCTGCTAAATTAAGTTATCTCGTGGCAGGAGATAAAATGGGACCTTCTAAACTTGCGAAAGCAGAAAAATTAGGTATCCCGATGATTAATGACACAGAACTATTCCAACTCATTAATCCCAAATAAGTTTTTTAATTAAATTAATATAAACACAAAGACAAGATGAACGAGCTTCACGGCGCAGGAGTAGCATTAGTCACTCCTTTTAACTCAGATGAATCTGTTGATTTCGAAGCATTGGGTCAGCTTATTGACTTGCAGATCAACGAAGGTATGGACTATTTGGTTTCTTTAGGTACAACTGGAGAAGTTGCCACATTGACCAATGATGAACGAAAGCGCATCTGGGATTTTACTGTCAAGCGCGTGAACGGTAGATTACCTTTGGTTGCTGGTATCGGTGGAAACAATACTGCTGAGATTGTGGAGCAAATTAAAAATTTTGATTCAACTGGATTTTGTGCAATCCTATCCGTTTCTCCATATTACAACAAACCGACTCAAGAGGGAATTTATCAACATTATAAAGCTGTTGCAGCGGCATCTCCCCTGCCTATTATTTTATACAATGTACCTGGACGTACGGGGAGCAATATCTCTGCAAAGACAACATTACGATTAGCGAATGATTTTTCAAATATCGTTGCTATCAAAGAAGCTTCGGGTAACTTTGCTCAGTTCAGTGAAATCTTACGGGATAAACCAAAAGATTTTCTACTGATTTCTGGTGATGATCCTGTTACGTTGCCGATGATGGCTCTTGGTGCTGCCGGCATCATTTCAGTAATCGGAAATGCTTTACCGAAAAAAGTAGCAACCTTAACAAAACTGTGTGCCGAGGGGAATTATATCGACGCTAGATCGATACATCAAGAACTATTGGAGATTACCGAACTATGTTTTATTGAAGGAAATCCCGCTGGCGTAAAATATATACTTCAGGAATTGGGTATTGGAAAAGATATATTACGGCTTCCCTTAGTGAGTATAAGCACAAATACACGGGCTACGATAAAAGAAGAATTAAAAAAAATAAAGTAAATACCTTAGCGTGGTGCACTTAAGAAAAGTTTAGATCCTCAAAAGATCTAAACTTTTTTGTTTTAATGCTTTGCAACATAACAATATAATACCTACATTTGCACTTCCACAAAAGTGGGTTTTTAAACAACAAAATTAATTAACACAATGCAACAGTACGAATCTGTAATCGTTCTTACCCCGTTGCTTTCTGATGATGCTGCGAAAGAAGTAATCGCAAAATTCAAAAACATCTTAACAGAAGGCGGAGCCGAGATTGTCGCTGAAGACAATTGGGGTTTGAAAAAATTAGCGTATCCAATCCAGAAAAAAACTACTGGATTTTATCACTTAACTGAATTCAAGGCTCCAGGTGAATTAATCAATAAATTAGAGGTTGAATACAAACGTGATGAGCGCATTATGCGTTTCTTGACTGTAAGTTTAGACAAACATGCTAAAGCTTACAACGAGAAAAAACGTAGCGGTGCATTCAACAAAAAAGCTGAAACTAAAACTGAGGAGGGCGCAAACTAATGGCTAACGAAAATATCCAATACGTAACTGCTCCTAAAGTAGAGGACAACCGTAAAAAATACTGTCGTTTCAAAAAGAATGGTATCAAATATATCGATTATAAAGATGCTAACTTCTTGATGAAATTTGTAAATGATCAAGGTAAAATCTTACCTCGTCGTTTAACTGGTACATCTTTGAAATTTCAACGTAAAGTAGCTCAAGCTGTTAAACGTGCTCGTCACATCGGCTTGTTACCTTACTTAGCTGATGCAATTAAATAAGGAGGACGATAGAAAATGGAAGTAATTTTAAAACAAGATATCAAAGGCTTAGGTGAGCAAAATGATATCGTTAATGTAAAACCAGGTTTCGGTCGTAACTACTTAATCCCTCAAGGATTTGCAATCCAAGCGACTGAATCTGCAAAAAAAGTTTTAGCTGAGAACATTAAACAAGCTCAGTTCAAACAAGACAAAATTAAAAAAGACGCAACTGAATTAGCTGGTAAATTAGAAGCTATCAAACTTTCAATTGGTGCGAAAGCAGGTGAATCTGGTAAAATCTTTGGTAAAGTAAATAGTATTCAGATTGCTGATGCATTGAAAGCAAAAGGTTTTGACGTTGATCGTCGTCGTATCACTTTCGAAGTAGAACCTAAAGAAGTAGGTGAATACATCGCTAACTTAAACTTACACAAAGAAGTAAAAGTTCAAGTTCCTTTCGAAGTTATTGCTGAGTAATCCTATTTATTTAGTAAACAATATAAAAACGGCTATCCCCTGGGATAGCCGTTTTTTTGTTTCTAACCTTATGCATACCTCAAAAAAAAAACTCGCGTTACGGAGAGCAACGCGAGGCATAATCTAGGGTATTTGAAAGGGAAAATCTTTATCTAATTCATTTTTATCTAAAAAACCACCCAAAAGGAGTAAAAAATCTAAAAAAAGTAAGTAATAACTAAAAAATCAATATTTACTCATTTTTCATATCCAAAGAAAGTGAAAATTATCCATTTTCACAAATAAAATTAATTTTTTTATAAAAAAAACAAAGAAATGAAACAAAAAGATCAAAAACCTAAATATAATCACAGAAAATAGATATAAATCAATATAAAAAGAATGATTAAATCAAATAAAACCAAAAAAGACATATAAAATCACTGCTTATCAAAAAAATAAAAAGGATTAAATAAAAAAAATAGCACAAAAAGCATACATTTTCAAAAAAAGAGCTAAAAAAAACACAAGACCAAAAAAAAAGCCTGAAACAGATGTTTCAGGCCTTTTTGATTTTTATAACTCGTTAAGCCAGTTGCTTTTCTAATTTCTCGTTCAAAACAGACTTTGGAACAGCGCCGATTTGCTTATCAACAATTTCTCCATTTTTGAAGAATAACAAAGCAGGGATGTTACGAATTCCATAACGTACTGAAATCTCTGGATTCTCATCCACGTTCACTTTCCCTATAACCGCTTTTCCTTCATAATCCTTAGCCAATTCCTCCACTACAGGACCTACCATCCGACATGGTCCACACCATTCTGCCCAAAAATCGATTAATACTGGTTTGTCTGATTTTAAAACAACTTCTTCAAAGTTGCTATCTGTAATTTCTAATGCCATAATCTTTTAATTTTTATAAACCGAAGTTATATTTATATTTTTTAATTGCTAAAATCTATAAACAAAGATAATAACAACTATTAATGTAATTGTAATCTTAATTACACAAATTCCAATCCAAACTAGTTCAATCTATAATTTATACCTTCAAACTTATCAATGCATTCCAAAAATTCATTTGTAAGGTTTATTTTCAGACTTTTAGCTGGCATTTCGACAGATATCTCATCCTGCGGATCCCAAATTTTAAACTTCAATTGACAACTTGGCACAACACCTTCAATCTCGTTTTGCGCAAGTATATCCTTAATTCCATCTAAAAATGCTTCGTCCAATTTAGGCAAAGGAATATTGATCGTAAAACTTTTAGCCATCTTTTCACGAAGATCAGAAAGCAATTGTACACTGCGTAGCTCAAAGCCCCAATTTCCGACTTGTCTAAAACGCTCCTGCACCAAGCCTCTTAACTGCACAAAGTATCCTTCCTGCAAATATCCTTTTAACTTCACATACTCTTCCCCAAATACAGCCATATCATAGGAATCACTATAATCTTCAATGATAAAAGAAGCAAAGGGCTTACCATTCTTAGTCAATCGATGGTTTGCAGAAGCTATAATACCCCCTATTACCAATTCCTTATTTTTGATTCGATTAAACTCAAGTAAAGTCTCTTCATCAACCTCCGCCGCCTTAACCTTATTGATCAATGCTAAGTCTGAAACCGAATTCTGGCAAAAATGCTCGATCTCAAAACGATAGGTATCCAATGGATGACTAGTTAGATAAATACCAATTACCTCTTTCTCATATTTAAGCTTCTCAATTAACCCCCATTGTGGACATGGCGCCAACACGGGCTCTGGCAATTCGGCTCCTCCATCAACACCAAAAAGACTTGCCTGGGCTGAACTTTCATTTTCCTTATAACGCTGTCCAAAACGTATTGCCTTTTCCATGCCGGTTGAATTTTCATCGGAGTGGAAATATTGTGCACGATGTGTATTTTCGAAGCTATCGAATCCCCCAGCATAAGCTAAGCTCTCAAATGCCTTTTTATTGACAGCACGTAAATCAATACGCTTAGCCATATCAAAAACGGATTTATATAAACCCGATTGCCTTGTCTGAACAATAGCATCCACGGCCCCTGCTCCAACACCCTTTACAGCGCCTATTCCAAAACGAATAGCACCTCGTTCATTCACTGTAAATTTATAATAGGATTCATTCACATCAGGTCCAAGTACTTCCAACCCCATACGCTTACATTCCTCCATAAAGAATGTTACTTGCTTGATATCATTCATATTGTTAGAAAGTACAGCCGCCATATATTCAGCAGGAAAATGTGCTTTCAAATAAGCTGTCTGATAGGCCACCCACGCATAACATGTGGAATGGGATTTATTAAATGCATAACTCGCAAAAGCTTCCCAATCGGTCCATATCTTCTCCAAGACCTTGGCATTATGTCCCTTCTCCTCGGCCTGCGAAATAAACTTAGGTTTCATCTTGTCAAGTACAGCCTTTTGCTTCTTACCCATGGCCTTCCGCAGTACATCGGCATCACCTTTCGAAAATCCAGCTAACTTTTGAGATAAAAGCATTACCTGCTCTTGATATACTGTAATACCATAGGTTTCTTTTAAATACTCCTCACAGGCATCCAAATCGTAAACAATCGGATCTATACCATGCTTACGCTTAATGAAACTGGGGATATATTCAATTGGCCCTGGACGATAGAGTGCATTCATCGCAATCAAATCGGCAAATACCGTAGGTTTAAGGTCACGCATGTACTTCTGCATCCCTGGAGATTCATACTGGAATACACCAATCGTTTCCCCACGTTGAAAGAGCTCATACGTAAGTTCATCATCGATTGGAAACCGATCTGGATCCAGTACAATACCATGACTTAATTTGACATTCTCGACGGTATCTTTAATCAACGTCAGCGTCTTTAAACCTAAGAAGTCCATTTTTAGCAAACCAGCACTTTCCACCACGTGGTTATCAAACTGGGTTACATAAAGGTCAGAGTCTTTTGCTAAAGAAACAGGAACAAAGTTAGTAATATCGTCGGGTGTGATAATAACGCCGCAGGCATGAATACCGGTATTCCGTACAGAACCTTCCAATACCCGGGCTTGCCGGATTGTTTCAGCTTCGAGCCCAGCACCATCGGCAATAGATTTCAATCTATTGACGGCTTCAATTTCCTCTGTTCTTAGCTTCTCCTTTAAACCAGTGTCATCTAGCGTAAAAATTTTGGATAATTTAAGATTTGGAATCAGCTTAGCAATTTCATTAGCATCACCTAAAGGTAAATCAAGTACACGGGCTGTATCTTTAATGGATGATTTAGCAGCCATTGTACCGTAGGTAATAATCTGAGCAACTTGACTTGCACCATATTTATTGATTACATATTGCATGACGCGTCCACGCCCCTCGTCATCAAAATCGATATCAATATCGGGCATAGATACACGGTCGGGATTTAGGAAACGCTCAAAAAGCAAATCGTACTTAATCGGATCGATATTGGTAATACCAAGACAATAGGCCACAGCTGAACCAGCAGCAGATCCCCGTCCAGGCCCCACCGACACTCCCATCGCTCGTGCGGCTGCAATAAAATCCTGCACAATCAAAAAGTAACCAGGATAGCCGGTTTTCTCGATAGTAGCCAACTCAAAGTCTAGCCGCTCACGAATATCATCCGTGATTTCTTCGTAACGTTTTTTAGCACCTTCATAACAGAGGTGCGCGAGGTATTTATTCTCGCCTCGTTTTCCGCCATCCTCAAGATCCGCTTCAACTTGAAACTCTTCGGGTATATCAAATTTAGGCAGGAGAACATCGCGATTTAGTTTAAAAATCTCAACTTTGTCAACTATCTCCTGAATATTCAAAATTGCTTCGGGAAGATCCTTAAACAGCGCCTTCATTTCGTCAGAAGACTTGAAATAATATTCCTGATTCGGCAAACCAAAACGGAATCCCCGGCCCCTACCTTTTGGAGTCGAAAGCTTCTCCCCGTCTTTCACACATAATAAAATATCGTGCGCATGAGCGTCACCTTTCTTCTCGTAATATGTATTGTTGGTCGCGACAATTTTAACCTGATATTTGCGGGAAAATTTAAGCAAGGTTTGGTTCACACGGTCCTCATCTTCCTGGCCATGGCGCATCAACTCGAGATAAAAATCATCACCAAAGTGCTCCTTCCACCATACCAATGCCTCCTCGGCCTGGCTCTCCCCTATATTCAGTATTTTATTGGGAACTTCTCCTTGCAGATTTCCTGACAAAGCGATAACATCCTCCCTATATTGAAGAATAAGATCTTTATCAATCCGGGGCACATAATAGAATCCTGCAGTGTAGGCGAAAGAAGCTAGCTTCGCCAGATTATGATAACCGCGCTTATTTTTTGCCAACAAGACAATCTGATAACCATTATCTTTTCTGGACTTATCTTTGTGGTTTTCACAGACAAAAAACTCACACCCCACAATGGGCTTTAAGAGCTGACCAGTAGGTTCTTGTCCATTCTCAATAGCTTCCGCATTTTGAGCTTCAATTTCCTTATTATGACCTATAACGCGAGAAACAAACTCAAAAGCCCCCATCATATTGCCATGATCCGTTAATGCAACAGCCGGCATATTATCCTTGATCGCTGCCGAAACCAACCTTTCGTACGACATCGTGGACTGAAGGATCGAAAACTGAGAATGGTTATGTAAATGGGCAAATTTAGCATCCTTTAAGGCAGCCAGCGCTTCAGCATCCACAACAACCCTAGCCTCCTCAGGCTCGGACTGCCGTCTAATTTCATCAGAGGCCGCTTTTAAGTTTACATGCTTCAGCCCTACAGTAGGTATCGGACCCGGATTATTGATTTTAAAATCAACGAAGTAACCAGTATCCACCTGAAGTTCTTCGGCCGTAAACACTTCTCTTCTCACCAGCTCCAGAAAACAACGTGCTGTCGCCTCTACGTCGGCAGTGGCATTATGTGCTTCGGCAAATGGCACTCCAAATAAATAGGAATGTAGCTCGGTCAAATTGGGCAACTTAAACCGCCCGCCACGACCACCAGGAATCTTCAGTAGTTCAGCGGTTACTTCCGTACAGGTATCTAAAACAGGCTTATTCGCCATATCGGATGTGACACCATAGCGATAAAATTCGCAGCCCATGATATTCAAATCAAAACCAATATTCTGCCCAACGACAAACTTAGCTTTATTTAATGCGATATTGAATTTCTCCAGCACCTCTTGAATTGGCAACCCTTGCTCTTCCGCCAATGCAGTGGATATACCGTGTATTTTTTCAGAGTCATAGGGTATATCAAATCCATCTGGCTTAATTAAGAAATCTTGATGTTCGACCAAATTCCCCATCTCATCATGAATCTGCCAAGCTAATTGAATACAGCGAGGCCAATTGTCCGTATCCGTAATTGGCGCGTCCCAACGCTTAGGTAAACCTGTCGTCTCCGTATCGAAAATAATATACATAAAATTCTAAACCCTTTTAATCCAACACATTAAACACAATACAATTTGCATTTTTTTGGATTTGAAATTTACGAAATTATTAGAGAAGATTGTGTCAGATTTTTGCGAAAATAAACTATCAAGATAGCACATTACAGAAGAAGATCTCTTAAACTAAACGCTAACAGAAAGCTGAATTGAGACCTATCTATCGTACATCAACAGTCTGTCGTCATAAATTTTTCGCTAAGGAGGGATGCAAACATATCCTTGCTCAAATCGTCTAAAAACAATCTCCCTATAGGGATAAACACATCAAATTCAATACTGTAATAGTTACACTATCCTAGGTATTTAGTATATTTGACTTTGACCCAAAAGTTCATGATTAAAGCTATCTTTTTTGACATTGATGGAACTTTACTAAGTTTCAAAACACATCAAGTTCCTGAATCTACTCAACATGCATTTCAATTATTAAAAGAAAAAAATATTAAGGTATTTGTTTCAACAGGAAGATCATACAATCAGCTGGAGCATATTCATTATCTTAATTTTGATGGTTACATAACCTTCAATGGCGGATATTGCGTCACAAAGGAACAGGAAGTTATCTATAAAAATAATATTCCGGAAAAAGATATCCGCTCCTTATTGCACTATGCAAAAAAAAATGAAGACTTGACTTTTTCATTTATGTCAGAAAAAGAAATTTCGTTAAATCGGGCTACACCTGATATATTAGCGATGTACCAGCAGGTTAATGTCCCTCCTCCGCCTATTCGCAATTACGAACGGGATTTTGATCTGGACACGGTGATGCAGATTAATGTTTTCATCAGTCCGGAAGAAGAAGCCGAATTTATGAGAAACGTGATGCCAAACTCAGTCGCATCAAGATGGACACCAATTTTCGCCGATGTTAACCCCATGGGGCAGAGCAAAAAAATAGGAATAGATGTTTTTTTAAATCATTTCAACTTCACCCCGGAAGAAACCATGTCATTTGGCGATGGAGGCAATGATATCACCATGCTAGCACACACACATATTGGAGTTGCTATGGGCAATGCAAATCCCGAGGTCAAGGAAATTGCAGATTATATAACAGACAGCGTCGATGATAATGGTATCTGGAATGCACTAAAATACTTCAACATCATCTAAAACAGCTGGACCGACAATGTTATTCGAGCGGTATTGCTGTTACTATTTAACAATAAATTATGCTTTTGTGGGAAGAGATAGGCTAGTCGCTTTTGGAAATCAACTAATAATGTGCCACTAAACTGATCTTCCAAATAATGGTTTACGCGATAGCTAACTTCCCATATTAGCACCTTTGGTGAACCCGATAGTCGAATACGGACAGGATGGGAGGACATCGTATTATAACCATTTTTAACGGCATGCTGTATCATAGGAAAAAAAATGAGTGGTGGCAACATAATCTCCTCGTGGCATGGAAGTTTATTTTCCCATTTTACCGAAAAACCGTCCGCGACAACATGTTCTATTAGCTTCAAATACTGCTTCAACAAGTCAAGCTCGATCTGGATCGATTCAAACCGGTCGACCTGCAGCTCAAGCACCTGCTTTTGAAAAGCAAAATATTCATCCAGACTTGTTTTATAACCTTTTAAAAAATGCCCCATCAAAAAACTATCGAGCTGACTGTTCCTAAAAGACAAGCGATCCGCAAGTGCCAAAAGCTCCTCATTTATTAAGACCTTTTTACCAAAAAAACGATTTATTATACCAGACATTTGTTAAATTGCTGTAGATTCCAAATACAAAAATAGAAAAACATTATGTCAAATATTGCAATAGTTATTGAAGAAAGGGCGGCCGATATAGGCAATTTCTTGGTTGGACGCCTTCTTCCCTTCAGGCAAAAACGTATGGTAGGCCCTTTTATCTTTATCGACCATATGGGACCTGACACGATTACCGAACCGCACTTCATGGACATTGCCCCACATCCACATATCGGCTTATCAACGCTGACTTATCTGTTCGAAGGCAATATTATGCACCGTGACAGTCTGGGAAATGCCGTGGAAATCAAACCTGGCGCAGTAAACTGGATGACGGCAGGAAAAGGCGTTACACACTCAGAAAGAACGCCGCAACAATTGCGATCCACATCCCATAATTTGCATGGACTGCAAATTTGGGTTGCTCTACCTAAAGAGCTCGAAAAAATGGAGCCTAATTTTGTACACATCGAAGAACCCCAGCTTCCCCACTGGACTGAGGATGGTGTGTCCTATCGGTTAATTGCCGGAGAAATTAAGGAGCATCGCTCCGAAGTCCCCGTTTACAGTCCGTTGTATCTGATCGAAATGAAAGCGGAAGAAGACGCGACGGTTAAACTGGGGGATAATCTCTACGGCGAAAGTGGCTTATACATCTTGGATGGAACTGTAAAAGCTGAAGGTCAGGAATTCGGACCAAAACAAATTTTGGTCGCCAAAGATGCAAAACTATGCGAATTCGAAATGAAAGCAGGTACTTCGGTATACATTTTTGGAGGAACTCCATTTCCTGAGCAACGTTATATTGACTGGAACTTTGTCGCCTCAGATATAGAAACACTTCGGGAAGCAAGAGCCAAATGGGAAAATCATGAATTCCCAAAAGTTCCAGGCGATAATGGCTATATTCCCATCCCACCAGCAAATCCAACCTTGGGCAAAAAAAAGGATCAGTAAAATCATACTGAAAATCAAAATATAATTAAATTGAAGGAGAGCAGTTTAACATGCTGACACAACAAATATTTACCAGAAAAGGCTTAAAATCATGAATCACTTCCAGCCTTTTCTGGTGGGCATCCCAATATAAACTGAAGAAACAACTAATGGTCGATCCCACTGACGCCACCAGAAACGACCAACTTCATCGCGTCTGTGGGAGACATATCCAATTTTTTCACCTTATCCGCACTGATAATGACCACCTGTCCTGCAAAAGAATACGAGTATGGGAAATAGACCATCACTTCCTCCTCAAGACCTATACTTTTCAAATCATGCTGCGTCAAAAAACCGATCTTCTTCAGACCAAATTCATTGACAGTCACCAATACAGGCTCATTAAATTTCTTCGCATCACCAACAAATGCCTCAGTAAAGTCTTTTATGGAGGTGTACAATGTATTTAAGAGTGGTATCCGTTTGATTTGGTGGTTAATCCAAACTTTAATTGGATCGGTCACAAAATTTGTAAATATAACACCGGCCAAAACCAGTACCAAAATGACCGTCAAAATACCTATACCCGGAATATAGAGCGGATGTCCCTTTTCATCCTCCAAAAAATGCTCGGTCAGATTTAACGAAGAATCAATTGATGCCACAATCCAGACAATTAGAAAGATCGCACCCGCCAATGGGACAACAACCAAAATCCCGCGAATCAAATAATTAATGAATCCCCTAATTAATTTTCTAAACATGATCTCAAAATAAAATACTATTCAAAAATGCAGAATATCCTTTACTATTCATAAAAATATACTCTTTTTACTCGCTGAGAAATACTCGTGAGCAATTCATAGGGAATTGTCCCGATTGCCTTGGCCGACGACTTTATATCGGGATATACGATAACTTCGTCTTCCTCACCTACCTCGACATCAGTTACATCAAGCATACACATATCCATACAAATATCTCCTATCGTAGGAACCAAAACACCGTTGACCATCATTTGACCTACCCCATTCCCAAAACGCCTGTCGTACCCGTCTGCATAACCAATTTTTATCGTTGCAATCTTACTATCTCTGTGCAGGACACCATGACGATTATATCCAACGGTCTCAGTGGCTGCAAGGTATTTTATCTGTGTTACATTGGTTTTTAGTATGCTTGCCTCACGGATTGGCAAATCATGACGCTCAATATCAACTCCATAGAGACCGATCCCCAACCTGACCATATCAAAATAAGCATTTGGCCACAATTCGATACCTGAAGTTGCAGCAATATGACGGAGGAAAGAATATCCTATACCATCCTGCAAACGTCTTGTGCACTCATTAAGCAGATCAATTTGTCGCTGAGTAAATTCGTTATCTTTTTCATTTCCTGCAGACGCCAAATGGGAAAATGCCGACTTTACTTTTAAAATGGATGCAGTGTTGAGAAAAGTTATCAATTGATCGACCTCATCAGGCATAAATCCGAGGCGGTGCATACCTGTATCAATTTTAATATGAATTGGGAAGAAGGTTACCTGTTTACCCTTCAAAAAATTAAAAAAGGAGAACAAGATTCTAAAACTATAAATCTCCGGTTCAAGATTATATTGCACGATGGAATCGAAAGAACTTTCGTCGGGACTCATCACAACAATCGGTAGTGTAATACCAGCGCCCCGCAAATCAACTCCTTCATCGGCAAAAGCAACGGTAAGATAATCCACACGGTTAAATTGCAAAAGATTGGCAATTTCAAAGCTGCCACTCCCATAAGAAAAAGCTTTTACCATGGTCATCAGCTTGACATGCTTGGGCAGTAATTGTCTGTATACATTCAAATTATTTTCCAGTGCATTCAGATTAATTTCAAGTACCGTATCGTGTGATTTAGCCACTAATTGCCGACTAATACGCTCAAAATGAAATTCCCGACCTCCTTTCAACAACACGGTGGCATTCTCAAAAGAAACGGA
Source organism: Sphingobacterium sp. 2149 (assembly GCF_031455655.1). Taxonomy (NCBI): domain Bacteria; kingdom Pseudomonadati; phylum Bacteroidota; class Sphingobacteriia; order Sphingobacteriales; family Sphingobacteriaceae; genus Sphingobacterium; species Sphingobacterium sp. 2149. The sequence goes on from NZ_JAVDTD010000015.1 coordinate 80,416, forward strand.
TCTAATATCAGCTAAAAAAGCAGTTGTGTCCACATAAGAAATAGAAGGTACATCGAACTGCGACGCCACTTTTGGCAAAACTTTACCAATCAATATCAATTGATCCAAGCGGTACTCGCTAAGCAAACGTTTAAGCTTGGCCAAACTTTTTACATCATCTATACTGACACCTGAGATATCTGATAAAATCAACATCTTCAATGGATGTTGGCCCTGCTGATTCAAAAACTCGAGCGCGATCTGCAGTGCATCCAAATCATTACTATAGGAGTCATCGATAATTGAACTATTATTTTTTCCCTTTTTTAACTCGAGACGCATAGCCACGGGTTGCAGGTTTTTAATTCGAGCAGCAATTACCGCACTCTCGTATCCGAACCGCAACATCACCGCGACACAGTTAATTGCATTTTCTACATTCCCTTTGTCCACAAATGGCACTTCAACAGCGAACGTACGACCCATATAATAGAAGGTAACCATTGTAAATCGATCATTCATCTGCTTGATAGAATAAACCTCTAAAGAAAGTCCTTCCTCAAGTCCCCAAGAAAACTTACGCGGTCGATAAGGCAGCTGAACATTTTCGAGATAACTATATGGAAAGATCATGGTTTCCACATGTGTAAAAAGCTGAAGCTTTTCATCAATCTTCTCCGCCTTCGATTCAAAGCCTGTCTTATGTGCCACACCTATATTGGTCAATAAACCAATGGAAGGTTTGATCATCTGCTCGAGACGTGTCATCTCACCTTTTTCTGAAATTCCAGCTTCGATAATAGCGAGATTATATTCATCAGATAATCCCCAAAGTGACAACGCCACGCCAAGTTGCGAATTGTAGCTCTTGGGGCTTCGATAGATTTTGTATTCTGGCGACATCAACTGGAAAAGCCATTCCTTGACAATTGTTTTACCATTGCTACCTGTAATTCCTATGACGGGATAATGAAATTTTTGTCGATGAAAGGTCACTAATGCTTGCATGGCGACCAAACTATCTTCAACCCAAACAATATTTGCTCCCGATAACTCTACCTCCTGCTGTTCGTCAACTTGCAATACGAAATTCCGAACACCTTTAGCATAGGCCTCTTTCAAATAATGGTGACCGTCTCTATTTTTCTGCAATGCGAAGAAAATCCCATTATCAGCCTGAACGATCTTACGGCTATCGTAAAATAAATGTTGGACAAAAGAATTGGGATCCGTTATAAATGTGCGATTAGGATGAAAAATCTGAACGATTTCGGATATTTTGTACATTCTTTTGATATTTCTTTAATTGTGTCAAAACTGAACATTTTTTTAGTTATTTCATATTATTTTTGAAATTTTGACATTATGTTTGACGAAGAGAAGAGAAACAAAAAGATATTGACACAGCGCCAGGCTCAGTTAAAAGCTGAGAGCTATTGTGCGTATCAGGAACGTGCCCAACAGGAAGTTCGCGATAAACTCTATAGTTGGGGGCTGAGCGAAGAAGAAGTTGAGAATGTGCTTACCGATTTAATTGCTGAAAACTTCCTCAACGAGGAACGATTCGCCATTGCGTATTGCAACGGAAAACTCCGTATGAAAGGTTGGGGTAAAATAAAGATCAAACAGGCGCTGAAATTAAAAAGAGTATCCGAACCATTAATAAAAATTGCATTTAGACAGATCGACCTAGATGAATATGAGCAAATATTAAGTGACCTAATCGATAAGAAACGGCGTGAAATAGGTAGCAAAGATTTTTATACTGTAAAAAATAAACTTTATCAATTTGCATTATCTCGTGGTTTTGAAAGTGATTTAATTTTTTCTATACTGAATTCAAAGGAGTTATAAAAAACACTACAAGAAAGTAAATAAATATTTTGCAATATTGATTTTTCGCTCTATATTTGCATCACCAAAAAGGAACGCAATGATCCTTTAAAATTGAAATAAAATTCCAATGCGAAAATAGCTCAGCTGGTAGAGCACAACCTTGCCAAGGTTGGGGTCGCGAGTTCGAATCTCGTTTTTCGCTCACCTGCCTAGGTGGTGGAACTGGTAGACACGCAGGACTTAAAATCCTGTTCCCGTTAAGGGAGTGCGGGTTCGATTCCCGCCCTAGGTACAAGAAAGCTCATCTAACGATGGGCTTTTCTTGTTATAAACGCAGCGCTTCCAGGAGATTTCTAGTATAAATAGAAATTGATCCCAAAAAAAGTATTCCGATCCCTATTGCTTAACATATTTCGTTCATGGAAATGATCTAGGAATATATAAAATGTATAGGCATAAAAAAGCGGAATATATAGGATATTCCGCTTTCAATACAATGAACAGGCTCGAACTACTATTTTTTATCCAAAATAGTAACTTCTACCCTTCTATTTTTTTGACGTCCATCAGGAGTTTTGTTATCTCCAACTGGATTTGACTGACCGAAGCCTTTTGCCGTGATACGAGACTCCGCAACACCTGAATCTACCAAGAATTTCTTTACTGACGCAGCTCTTTTATCAGAAAGCCACTGATTATACTCCACAGTGCCTGTGGCATCCGTATATCCGTCAACTTTGATTTTATTATTGCTTTCTTTCAAAATCAAAGCCAACTTGCTTACTTCAGTTTTTGCCTTTTCAGATAAATAAGAAGAGTTTGTTGGGAATAATAGATCGGAAGATATACTAAATTTAATTCCTTCATCCGTTCTTTTTGCATCATTAAAATCTTTTTTCACATTTTTCAAACCGTCATCAGTGCCATCTTTTGTTATAACTGCACCTGGATTGACTACAATAGCTTGTTGTTTACAAGAAAATAACGATAAACTTGCGCATAAGGTTAAAATTCCCAAATTGATTTTTCTAAGCATGTCGTTTCTTACGTATTTAATATCCATTTAAGCAAGTAAATATAGCGAAAAAAGTCAATAAGACTACCCGTTTCTTCCAAATCTAACGTAACAAATCTATTTCTTGGCATATACCTTTTCCAAGGTCTTTTTGACCTCAGGGATATTCTCATACAATTTCCAGATCATACCTGAATTTGCGTTCTCAATCATCACCGCGATTGTAGCCTGATTTCTTGCACGATAGCTTTCAGAAACATCGTTGTTTTTAATATCAATCCAGCTTCTGAAGCCATACTGTGTAAATAACACATCGGCATATTCTTCATAAAATTTACGCAATGCTTTTAGACCAATCTCTTTTTCAAATGGGTAAGCTGCAATTGAGATAGCTGGATTCACCAAATAACCTTGATATGAATCTTCAACTTTTTCTACCCCCCAAATATCTGTAAATCGCGTTCCTATGCTCATTTCATTGTCTCTGCGTTTATAAGCGAGGATATAGTCTGACAAATATTTTTTATAATCTACAAAATCATCTACTTTACCTTTTGGATCCATAATCAAGAAAGGGCGATAAACAGCCATTAATGATTCATTTAAACTCCCGCCAGCAATATTCTTGGCAAAAATCACCTTATCATCGGAATAGATCGAAGCTGCCGTATTTCCTAGATCACTAATTAATGGATTGGTGCTTATCGAGTGTGCTAATGAGTCATCTAACTTCATTTTAAGCTCTGGGGCCAAATCACTTGACTCATCCCCAAAATACAGTTCATTCCCTTCATGTTTGGTTGCAAATCCATTGGTATAAGCTGAAATAGGTAAGGGATGAGTAGGTGAAGATATTGCAAGCAAGTAGGTACCCAAACTCTCATTAAATCCACCCATCGGCCTAGATCGAGCAGTACTATCCACCGGAGACCACTTATCCCATAGTACATCGGCATTCTTTGCATCAGTAAAGTAGCCCCAATTTATACGCTCCCAAAGTTTTGTAATATTAGTTCTTAAGGTCTGCTCCTCAGGATTATCTTTAGCAAAATATTGTCGAGCGATTAAGAGCGACTCCATGATATGAGAAGTCCCGCGTAAGTCATAATTTGGAATTGAATCGCGATAGTAAGGCACCCCTGACCGACCATCGTAAAGCGCTGTAAAAACACCTTGATGTTGTTGAGCACCACTCAGAAATTTTACAATCCGCGTCAACCTGCCCAATAGAGCCTGCCTCGATATTAAGTTATTCTCTCCTGCAACAAGCAATCCCAGTATGGCATAGCCCGTTTCATTGGTGGATACAATTGCTTGCCGATTTCCTCGATCAGACAGAAACATACCACTGTTTACATCATAATTGTCTATAAAATAATTGACATGGGCATTCCGGATAAAATTTAACATCTCCGCATCCGTTCCCTTTTTTGTCTGTACCTCTCTAACTTCAGAGAAAGGCGATTCAACATAATTATAGTCTACCCATGCTATTTTGTAATAATATGATTTGTTGTATTCGTCCACCCGATCCAGCGATTTCTGTACATAGATGGGCAAAATTGCTATTGGCTGATAATTAAGCTTGTCTTCTGAGCGATAAATTTTCACGTAGCGAATACTTGGTGTCAGAGGCAATTGCCAAACCAGCTCAACTTGCTTATCTACCGAACTTATTTTGGACAAAATGGCAGCTGATGATAGTTTTACTTTCGGAAAGTTCTTGGGCAAAAATTCTATTTGATCTATAAATAATTGATTGGTCTGCAAAGAACTTCCATTTTGTTCAAGGATTAAGGCCGATACAGATTTGCCGATTGAAATTCCAGCAAATTTAGCCACCGGAATAGATACGTTAAGCCAGGTATCATAAGCAAACCCATCGATATAACTGGCAATATCCACAGCATTTGTCCGTGTATCATTTTGTTGCAAAGTAACTTTAGGGAGTTGTCCCTTCTCAGTATTGCTTTGAATAAATAGTTTGAACGTCAGATGATCGTCTTTAGTAATTAAGTAAGGAAATTTCTGCTTGTCGTTTAAAATACTTGCTTCCCATTTCCCATTGGGAGAAGAAACGTACCGCAGTGAAAGTGAATTGCCCGGCGTAAAAAACAGGCTGTCCGACACAGGTAAGCTATAACTTACATTCTGTATCCATGACTCACCTGTATAATGTGCAATACTTTTAGCATAGCTCCCGTTGATAACGCTATTATCAAATAAAACTTCAGGATAACTCTCGGATCTGGCCAAAGAAGGCAAGATCAGTAACAAAATAAAGTAAAAATATTTTTTCAGCATAAGTCAACATTTTTCACAGGGCTACAATCAAAAACTAAGCCACCACTACGTTTATAACGCAAATGTAACAAAGGAATTCCAATGATATTATCCTCCCTAATTTTAATTTCAGAAAAAATGCGCTAAATTAGCCCTCTGAATATTTTCATAAAATAGATATATGAAAACCACGTTTGATTTTGAAAAGCCAATTGCGGACTTGCAATTGCAAATTGAGAAGGTAACTCAAGTTGCCGAAAAGACTCAAGTTGACATGAGCGCAACCGTTCGTGAACTGGAGGAAAAGCTTGCTTCGACAGAGAAAGAAATATACGGCAATTTAACCGGATGGCAAAATGTACAGATGTCACGCCACCCTGATCGCCCGCAGACTTATGATTACATAGAAGCGATCTGTGATGAATTCATCGAATTACACGGCGACAGGACTGTTAAAGACGATAAAGCGATTGTCGGCGGGATGGCCTCTATAGATGGTAATGCGGTTATGATCATTGGTCATCAAAAAGGCAAGAATACAAAAGAGCGTCAATACCACAATTTTGGAATGGCCAATCCGGAAGGCTACCGAAAGGCATTGCGTTTGATGAAAATGGCTGAAAAGTTCAATAAACCCGTTATCACATTAATTGATACAATGGGAGCCTATCCAGGATTGGAAGCTGAAGAACGCGGACAAGGAGAAGCGATCGCACGTAACCTGATGGAAATGGCTGTATTGAAAGTGCCAATTATATGCGTTGTTATTGGCGAAGGAGCTTCAGGTGGAGCTTTGGGCATTGGTGTTGGAAACAGAGTCTACATGATGGAACATACGTGGTATTCGGTTATTTCCCCGGAATCCTGCTCTTCTATCCTCTGGAGAAGCTGGGATCACAAAGAAAAAGCTGCTGAGGCTTTAAAATTGACATCAACAGATATGCTTGGCAATGGACTGATCGACGGCATTATTCCCGAACCTCTTGGTGGTGCTCACCAAGACCCAGCCGCAGCTGCTGTTAACCTAAAAAATCAGTTATTAAAAGATCTTGCCGAATTGACGGCTAAAGATAGCGATACATTAGTTTCTGAAAGAATCGATAAGTTTAGTAAAATGGGTGTTGTAACCGAATAACATCCCTTAACATGTATCTAATCATATAAAGCCAGCTGACCACTGGCTTTTTTTTGATTATTCTACCCCTAGAACAGGTATTTTTATATATAAAATAAGCTTTCACGGCCATCAGCCCTTTAGTCAATTCTCGAAGTGAAATAATAAATAAAAATTAATTCTTTAGTTTTTAAACAGTTATCATTATTTCAAAAAAAAGGGTAAAAAAAATTGGTATAAGAAATTTATTTCCATACCTTTGCATCACTTTCAAAAACAGAAAGGATTCCGTAGCTCAGCTGGTAGAGCAATACACTTTTAATGTATGGGTCCTGGGTTCGAATCCCAGCGGGATCACTAGAAAAAAGCTAATCGTTTGATTAGCTTTTTTGGTTTAAAAGGTACTCACCCCCTAAATAAGGAACATGCTAAAAGTCGCGAGACAGTATCCTCTATATTCATACGCGTTCCCAATTCCATCTTTATCCCAACGGTATACTAGCGAAAACATCGATTTTTTTTCGTAAGTGTAGCTCGCTCGCTTTTCTTCTTTAATTCTTAGTTCTAACAAACTATAATCAAATGGGGATCAGTTTTGGGTTTTCGACGTTGCTTGTTCAGTGCTCATTTAGTACTTGCTCACTGATCGCTCAGTAAAGACTGAGCAATCAATGGGCAAGTACTGTCTAAAAATTGATTTAAAATTGTGGCTAGGTATAAGCTAATATAAGGATATATAAACTCGATTAATTATCTTAACTTCTTACAATCATTCCATTGGATCAAATAAATTGTTGAGGATTCCGTCTAGGAAGCATGCCCCCTATTGATTTAAGAAGCCATGTTAACATGTTTTAGAACTTAGAAGGATCGATCGGCAGCCAGCTCCATAGTATTAGATAAGCTTAAATTTACCTCAGCAGGCTATAGAATCGGCGGAGGTGCCAATTATTTAGTATATTGTTTCCATACAAAACTTTAAGTTTTCAGAAGAGTATTTCTTCGCATATCGAACGCAAACTTTTCTTATACAGCGTGAGGAGATTGTAAGCTTAAAGTGAATATCCGAAAGAGTAGTGGTCTGTTATTGGGAAAATTTATTAGTATACAACGATTGGTTAGGTACAACAATAAGAGATTTTAAACGATAAAAAATGGCCGGAATTTATTCCGACCATGACTGGGATTACTCTCCCCTTTCTATGCTTTTGCCTGTAAAGCCAATGCGTATAATTTCATTTGCTTGATCATGGATAACAAGCCGTTTGCTCTTGTGGGTGACAAATGTTCTTTCAATCCTATTTGGTCAACAAAATATAAATCAGCATCAACGATTTCTTTAGCAGTATGTCCAGATAGCACTTTGACCATTAAACTCACCAGCCCTTTGGTGATAATAGCATCGCTATCCGCTTTAAAGTATACCTTTCCATCTCTTATTTCTGGAAAAAGCCATACTTTGGATTGACATCCTTTGATGATATATTCATCTGTTTTGTATCGTTCATCAATTAGAGACACTTCTTTTCCAAGCTGGATGATATACTCATATTTTTCCATCCAATCTGTGAAAAAAGCGAAATCCTCGATCAATTCATCCTGTATTTCATTAATGGTCATACTTATTTTTCTATTAAATCAACATGTTCACCGCGCGCTGAATTCCCGCAACCAAAGCATCTATTTCCTCTTTTGTATTATACACGGCTAAAGAAGCACGGATAGTCCCTGGTATTCCAAACCGATCCATGACAGGCTGCGCACAGTGGTGTCCCGTACGGACAGCAATCCCCAATTTATCTAAGATAACACCGACATCATAAGGATGTGTACCTTCTATTAAAAAGGATATCACAGAACACTTATGCTCGGCTGTACCTATAAACCGTATTCCCGAAACTTCAGATAGCTTCTCTGTAGCGTACTGCAACAATTCAAGTTCGTAGGCTTCAATACTTTCTAGACCAATTGAATTGATATAATCGATCGCCTCATTCAAACAGATACCAGCCTCAATGTTAGGTGTACCGGCCTCAAATTTAAAAGGTAATTCATTATACGTTGTTTTTTCAAAGGTGACCTCTTTAATCATATCTCCACCACCTTGATAAGGCGGCATCGCGTTTAACAAATCTTCTTTACCGTATAACACGCCTACTCCTGTAGGTCCATACATTTTATGGCCTGAAAATACCAAAAAATCGACGTCAAGTTTTTGAACATCAATTTTTATATGTTGCACGGCTTGAGCAGCATCAACCAACACGACAGCTCCATACTGGTGGGCCATTGAAATAATCTCACCCACTGGATTGATTGTCCCGAGCGCATTTGACACATAGGTCACTGCAACTAATTTGGTTTTTTCATTTAACAAATTCTCGTACGCGACCATATCGAGTTCACCTTTGTCATTCATTGGAATGACCCGGATCTTACAACCCTTTTCGTCACAAAGCATCTGCCAAGGTACAATATTAGAGTGGTGCTCCATTGCTGAAATAATAATCTCATCACCAGCATGGATAAAAGCTCGGCCATAGCAAGTAGCAATAAGATTAATACCATCTGTGGTCCCTTTAGTGATAATAACCTCTTTGTCATCTGCTGCATGAATAAAAGCTTGAACTTTTTTTCGAGTTATTTCAAAAGCGTCCGTTGATATTTGACTAAGATAATGCACACCGCGGTGCACATTACTATTCATATCGGTATAATAGCGTACAATCGAATCGATAACAGCACTTGGTTTCTGTGTTGTTGCGCCGTTATCCAAATAAACCAATGGCTTACCATTTACCTCTCTTTTGAGAATGGGAAAATCAGCACGTATTTTATCTATATTAAATCTTTCCAACTTTGTCTAAATAATTTATACAAAGTTAATAGTATTTTATAGAATACAGGATGGTCAATCTGTTTTTTATGTCATTATCGACAGCGTTCTAGAGACGCTGTCCAATAAAAAAGCAATTTTACCGTTTTAACAATTATAGTTAGCTTTTATAAATTATAGATGCTATTTAGTACCTTTGTAATAATATGCAAGAATTACCTCTAAATTTACCAGAAGGCTCACGTAAAGAAGTGATGGCCTATTTGGAACCGTTCATGCTCAATGAGATGAGCGAATACCTGAAGCCTGTTGAAGAAATGTGGCAACCTGCCGATTTTCTTCCGGATTCTTCTAGGGATACTTTTTTTGAGGAAGTAAGAGAGTTGCAGGAAAGTGCAAAAGAGCTCTCTTATGATTTGGTCGCTGTATTAGTTGGAGATACCATCACCGAAGAGGCTCTTCCGACTTATGAATCCTGGTTGACTATGGTAGAAGATGTCGACAAAAACGAGCAGGGAGGATGGATGAAATGGGTACGCGCTTGGACAGCTGAAGAAAATCGTCATGGTGATCTTTTGAACAAATACCTTTATTTGTCGGGTAGAATAGACATGCGCCAATTTGAAATGTCTACGCAATACCTTATTCAAGATGGTTTTGATATCGGTACTGGCGCTGACCCATACCGGAATTTTATTTATACTTCATTCCAGGAATTGGCAACCAATGTTTCCCATCGTCGTGTATCCGGCCTTTCCAAAAAAGGCGGCGATAAACTTTTGGCAAAAATGTGTGGTGTCATCGCCTCTGATGAAGCACGTCATGCCAAAGCCTATATGTCTTTTATTTCAAAAGCAATTACTGTAGATCCAAGTGAAGTCATGATCGCATTTGAAGACATGATGCGTAAAAAAATAGTTATGCCTGCCCAATTTTTAAGAGAAGCAGGCGAGCCTCAAGGAGAGGCGTTTGCGCATTTCTCTGACGCCGCCCAGCGGTTGGGGGTATATACAGCTTTGGACTACGTTGATATCTTAAAAGAGCTGAATAGTGAATGGAACATTGATCAGGTAACAGGACTGAATGATAAAGGGGAAAAAGCGAGAGATTATCTCCTAAAACTACCCGATCGTTTGATTAGACTGGCAGACCGTATGAAGGTTCCGGAAAAAGATTATAAATTCAAATGGATTTACGGATAACATAAAAAAAGCTTGATATTAAATCAAGCTTTTTTTATGTTATCCGTAACGAAGTTTCAAATCTTTCACTTACTTTACATTGCCCATCAATTTTCGTACAAATGGAGAGAGAGCGATAAGCACCACTCCCGCAATCAAAGAGTATAATCCCAATTGCTTATAACTGTCTGTATATGCTAACAATTTATCAGCTAATGAGCTTCCCTCCTTAGCTTCGGCCATACTTGCACCAATCAAACCAGCTACGTATTGTCCGTAAGCGCTAGCCAAGAACCACATTCCCATCATAATACCTTGCAATCGCGCTGGGGATAATTTTGTCATAATTGAAAGACCAATGGGTGAAAGACAGAGCTCTCCCACCGTGATGACGAGTAGCGCCAGCGTGAAGATATCCAATGACGCCATACCATTAAAAGCAAATAAGCGCGTAGCAAAGAGAACATAATATCCTAATCCCAAGAAAACAAAACCAAGACCAAACTTAATAATGGTGTTTGGCTCTAACTTACGCTTACCCAACCAAATCCAGAAAAGACCAAAAAGAGGTGCTAATACGATAATAAATAGTGCTCCCCCCGAATTGTTAACACCATTCGGATCCAGCTTCATCACGCCTAACAAAGAATCATTCAGATGTTTTGCAGCAAAAATGCTCAATGACCCCCCACTCTGTTCATATATTCCCCAAAAAATAATAGAGAAAAGTATAAATACCAAAGCAGCAATCAATTTTTTACGTTCTTCTGATGTAACTTTAGACATTTCATAGAAAAGATACAGCAGTGTCAAAGGGCCTATTGTATACATAAAATAGTCAGTATACTGCGTTTTTGACACCATAATCTGAACGATGGGAATAAAAATTAGTGTCGCAGTATATACGCCATATTCTGCCCATTTTGGGAGTGCCTTTGTTTTGACAATCGCATCGGGATCCCCCGGCTGAAGTCCAATAGGGCCCAAATGTCTTTTGGTAAAATGAAAATTCACTAAACTTACCAGCATGCCTACTGCCGCCAAACCAAAAGCGACATTCCACCGATGTCCCTCAGAAATCAATGAGGTAAGCATATATCCCTTCCCGATAGCAACACAGATATACCCTCCTAAGAAAGCACCCAAATTTATTCCAGCATAAAATAATGAAAATCCTCCGTCTCGACGAACATCACCTTTTTTATACAATTCGCCCACCATCGTCGAAATATTAGGTTTAAAAAAACCAGTACCTATAATGATAAATGATAAACCAAAAAAGAAATATTTATGTGGGTCCGCTGCAAGAAAAAGACTTCCTACGATCATCAATAAACCACCCCAAAATAAAGACTTTCTAAAACCTAGGATTTTGTCTGCAAATAATCCACCAATGAATGTAAATGCATAGACAAACGCTTGTGTCGCCCCATACTGCAAATTTGCATCCTTCTCAGCAAAGTTTAGTTGGGTGATCATAAAGAACACCAACATACCGCGCATACCGTAGAAACAAAATCTTTCCCACATCTCGGAAAAGAATAAACTCCAGATTTGTTTTGGATACTTTCCTTCAAAATTTTGAATCTCTTCTAGCGACTCCCTTGTACTAACCTCCATACTAATTTATATTAATCAAAAAAGCTTCTTTCGTAGAAGAAGCTTATATAGTTATTATTTAATTCCGTGCATCAATCGCTTAATCAAAGGATTAAACAGCATTACTAGCAAGCCTGCCAAAGCTGGAATTGCAGTAAACAAGAAGAAAAAGTAGCTCAATGAGTGTTCCTCTTGAATGGTCTCTACCTGTCCCCCTAATACGGCCGCAACCTTCTGCGCAATAGCGATTGCTAAATACCAAATTCCAAACATAAAAGCAAGCATCCGTGCGGGCACTAATTTCGACACATAAGATAAACCTACAGGCGAAATAAATAATTCACCCAATGTATGGAACAAATAGGTTAGCACCAAAAATACCATCGAGATTTTAGTACCTTGACTTATCCCCAGTGATCCTAATCCAATAATTAAAAATCCAATAGCAACTAAGATCAGACCAAAGCCATATTTAAAAGCCGCAGAAGGATTGTATTTAGACTCCCAAATTTTGGATACAGAAGAAGCAAGTGCAATAATAAAAAATGAGTTTAGGATAGAAAACCAAGAGACTTTAATTTCTGACGCCTCCTTGTTAAATTCTTTGTATAGCATCCAAATAGCAGCCCCCCAAATCAAACCAAAACAGATGAACAATACGATATTGGAGATCGCGATTTTATTCCAAGTTACTTTCGCCAATTTGATCAGAACCCAAGTAATAATTGAAAGGGGGACGATGGTTAACAAGCCGTTCACCACATTAAAAGTTGTTAATGCAGCCCCGCTAAGGACTCGATCAATGTTATCTCTTGCCACAATAACCAATGAAGTTGCTCCTTGTTCAAAACTCATGAAAAAGAATACCAGAAAAAAGGCCAGTAATACTACGGCAAACATACGATCCCTAACCACTTTATCATAACGCAGTATGCGCGTAACAATCAGATATACAAAGAGAATCAACGCTACGATTACCATGATATACTGTCCTCTTAAAAATGGGGTATCCAAACGCGAGAATACATCCACAATACCATTCTTAGACAATGGATCATTAAAAGCATATACGAACCCAATAATAGAGACTACAGCTATCAATACATAATCACGCAGGGTAAACGGATTTCTGGTATCGGTATCCTCAGTAACAACTTTATGCCCTTCAACCAAAGACTTATTCAAAACACCAAGATTGCCCATTAGCGGTTTTGCGAAAACGAACTGCAACGTTCCTAAAAGCATAAAGATACCAGCCAATCCAAATCCCCAGTGCCAACCATAGGTTTCGGCAATATATCCACATAACATCATGCCAAAGAAAGCACCAGCATTAACTCCCATGTAGAAAATGGTATAAGCACCATCTTTTTTCTCCGGCAGATCTTTATACATTTCTCCTAGAATAGAGGGCATGTTCGGTTTGAAAAAGCCTGTTCCTATAACTAGACAGACCAAACCAAGGAAAAACATAATGGGGGTATCAAAAGCCATGGCAGCATGCCCAAGCGTCATAATCGCTGATCCAATGATAACTGCTTTACGCGATCCAATATATTTATCTGCAATAATCCCTCCTAGAATAGGAGTTAAGTAGAGCATCATAGCATATGTACCATAAAGTGCCCCTGCTTGTTGAGCCGTCCAGGACCATCCTGAGAATGGACTACCTTGAATGACAGCCGCGGTTAGAAACTGCATTAAGAGTACTCGCATTCCGTAGAACGAAAAACGCTCCCACATCTCAGTAAAAAAAAGGACAAAGAGTCCCGAACGCTGTCCTAACACATTTGATTTAAAAAAATCAGTCGACGGGCTATTAGCAATATCCCCGTTTAATCTACCCATAAATAATCAACCTTTATTTTTTGATAAAATATTTACAAAGAAACAAAAACAAAATCACTTTTGACCAAAATAAAGTTGCATAAACAAAAAAAGGCAACCCTTTGGATTGCCTTTTCAGTAACAATTTTAATATGTCCTATCTCTTGTGCAATTGCTCATAAAGGTCAATAACTTTCTTCTGCAATTCAATTACTTCGCCATCGCGTTGTTGTAATTTTTGCGTCAAAGCATTCACCTCATTTACATATTCCTTATCTTCTTCAGAATCTGAAGTAGATAAAAGTTGAACAACTGTCAAATTGAATAATTTTGAGATTTGATTCAGGCGAGACAAATTTACATCTGTAATCCCTGTTTCAATTTTAGAAAATGCTGGGATTGAGATATCCAATCGCTTTGCAACATCCTCTTGACTCCACCCTTTTTGGTGTCTAAGTAATCTGATTTTTTTTCCTAATGCATTCATCTGGTAGATATTTTAAACAAAAATAATAAATTACAACTTAATTTACATTAAATTATATTTTTTTCTCTAAAAATCCCTAAAAAATCGATCAGCAAGCACCGATAGATTAACCCCATTATAATTATTTAAACTCATAAGAAGTAAATTGTACCCCTTTGACTTGACACCATCCAAAAAGGAATAGAGCCCCTCCAGACTTACAACAACCTCTAAATCAGGACTATTAAAACTATCCTTGATATTAATTGGGACACTTTCAATATCTTTATTAAGTTCTTTACAGGAATTTATATTCACGTAAACTACAGATACATCCGACTCTCTCATAGAGTTCGCATATTGTAACAAAAACGATGAATCTAAACTATCATACGAGTTTAATTCGATAATTGTAACCAATTTCTGATTAGGAAACTGCTCTTTTACGGCATGAATACTTGACTTGACTTTATCCGCGTTACACGCATAATCCTGATACACCACAGATCCTTCAGAACTTGCAACAAACTCCAAATAGCGGATCGAAGTATTAAAGCTTTTGATCGCTTCAAAGAATTCTTTCTTTTTAATTCCCAACCATTCACAAATTGTATACGCTCCTGCAATATTAGATAGGTTATGCTTACCGAAAACCTGCAATGGAACATCACCATCTGGCGTATTGATATACGTTACCCCTTTATTAATCGTATAATCAGGAATTTTATAACCATGTCTATTGATCTTACAATCTTTCGTATCTTGCAGAACTTTCTGTAAAACAAGATCTTCCTTATTATATATTAGCGTACCTTTAGGCGGAATAGAGTCAATAAAATCTTCAAATTGTTTAATATATTCCTCTTGGGATATTTTCGAATTAAACTCATTCCACATAATACCCGAAATCAGGGCTATGTTGGGTTTATAATACAAGAATTTAGACTTAGGGTCAATCTTAGATGAAACATATTCATCTCCTTCGATAATAATAATCTTATTATGTTTGGTGATATCTACTAACTTATCAAAGCCTCTTAGCTGCGCTCCTACTAAATAGTCAAATTCTTTTCCTAAAAATCGCATCACGTGCATGACCATGCTCGTGATCGTCGTCTTACCGTAACTTCCCGCAATAACTACTCTAATTTTATCTTGCGAAAGCTCTTGAATAAATTCTGGAAAAGAATAAATTTTAAGACCTAATGCTTGTGCCCGCTTTAGCTCGGGATTATCAGCTTGTGCATGAGCTCCCAAGATAACAGCATCGATATCCTCAGTCACTCTTTCGTCAAACCACCCGAGTTGATCAGGAAGTAACCCTGCTTCAATTAGATGAGAACGAGAAGGCTCCACGATCTGATCGTCTGAACCTGTTACTTGATGCCCTTGTTTTGCCAATGAAATAGCAAGGTTATGCATCACACTACCACCTACCGCTATAAAATGAATCCGCATAGTAAATTACCGCTTCACAAATTTGGCTGCACACCAATTGTTTAAAACCTTATTGGAGATAAACTCAAATCCTAATGATGTTGCTGCATCTATTAAGATTGGTAAATCTTCTTGCTCATAGAAACCACTTAAGTATAACTCTCCCCCTGTGTGGATACTCAACGCATATTGTGGCAATTGCTCTAACAAGATATTACGATTAATATTTGCCAAAATTACATCAAAGCTCCGACCTTCCAATAGCTCGTAAGATCCACAGAGAGCCTGAATATGCTCAACATGATTAAGCGCTCTATTTTCAATTACACTTTCCACACAAATTTCATCATAATCTACCGCCAATACAGCATCAGCTCCCTTCTTTGATGCCAGAATTGCTAGGATCCCTGTACCACAACCCATGTCCAAAACTTGCTTTCTACTAAAGTCATTCTCCAAAATATATTGGAGCATCATCGATGTTGTTTGATGGTGACCTGTTCCAAAAGACATCTTGGGGTCTATAATAATTTCGTATGGAAATTCCGTTCTTGCTGCATGAAAAGTGGCGCGCACGTAGCATTGTCCACCAACCTCAATTGGGTTAAAGTTACTTTCCCAGAGTTTATTCCAATTCTGATTTTCTATTTCCTGCACTTTATAATCGACCTCTAGGCCTTGATACAGTTGCATCATCAACGTCTCTAACGCCTGCAAGTCAAGATTTGCAGCCGGAATATAGGCTGCAAATCCAGATTCGGTATCCTCAAAAGTATCAAAGCCAATATCAGCTAAATCAGATATCAACAAATCCTTTTGCCACTCTTCACCTGATCGCATTTGAAAGATAACCTCTATGTATTTCATTTCTAAAAATTAGCCGTTAAATACTTTAGCGATATCAATAAAATCTCTTGATTTTAAAGATGCCCCTCCAATCAAACCACCGTCGATATCTGCCTGAGCAAATAGCTCTTTCGCATTGCCAGGATTACAAGATCCTCCATAAAGAATACTCGTATCATCAGCAACCTCCTGGCCATAGTGATCAGCAAGAACCTTACGGATGAAATTATGCACCTCTTGTGCTTGCTCCGGACTCGCTGTTAATCCTGTACCAATAGCCCATACAGGTTCATAAGCTAAGACTACTGCTCCAAACGCTTCTTTCGACAAGTGGAACAAGCCTGCAGTCAATTGTGTTTTAATCACATCGAAGAAAGCACCAGATTCACGTTCTTCCTTTGTTTCTCCAATACAAAAAATTGGAGTTAAGCTATGTTTCAGAGCAATATCTACTTTTGATGCCAATAATGCATCTGTTTCACCAAGATAAGCACGTCTTTCGGAATGGCCTAAAATAACATGTGAAGCACCGACTGATTTTACTTGTGAAGCTGAAATTTCACCTGTATAGGCTCCAGACTCAGCTTGATGAATATTCTGTGCACCGATATTTACATTTGCCACATTTTTAGACAATTGTCCGAGACTTGACAAATGTATAAATGGGCTGCAAACAACTAATTCTTGATTTCCAATCACTTCATCTTTGGCCATATTGATAATTTCGGAAAATAAACTTAATCCTGATTGATAGTCCAAATTCATTTTCCAATTACCAGCTACGATTTTTCTACGCATGATTTTACGATTTAATTATATTTCTTGTTAAGTTGAATCAATTTATCTTTTATCTGCTCTGTGAGCACCTTCCCTTTCGAAGCATATAAAGCCTCCAAATATGCTATGAATTTATCAAATTCATAGGTCTCTGTACGCCCTCCAAACACCCAGGCAAATGACGGTACAAATTTAGCATAAAAACTTGTATCTGCCAGCATGCTTGCAAGACCAATTACGGTACCCGTATTTAAAGCCGAATTAATGCCGATACGTGTATAATCACCGATAAATGATCCACATTTTAACAGCCCCGTATCCCTGTCGCGATTTAATGCATAATCATAAATAGCGACCGTTTTCAAGTTATTCTTTAGATTAGAATTGGACGTTCCTGCCCCCAGATTACACCAATCCCCTATAACTGAGCAACCTAGATAACCATGATGCCCCTTAGCCGAAAAGTCACCAATAACCGAATTACCGATCTCTCCACCGACCACCGCCTGTTCTCCCACGGAAACATTACCATAAATGGTAGTTCCCATTTTTACAACCGATCCTCTCCCAAGGTATAAAGGACCACGTAAATGAGCTCCTTCCATGATTGTAACACCTTCATCAATATATATTGGACCGTGAAGTGAATTAAGTGTTGAACATTCCATGCTAACATTATGCTCAATAAAAATATGATTACCCAGCAGTTGATTTGTTTCAGATATGCATGGCAACTTAACATCTTCAATCAACAAATCAAAATCCCTTGTTATTTCTGGGCCATTCAATAAAAATAGGTCTTCGACTCCTTTTAAAATACTAACATCACATCCTATTTCCGTTACGCGGTAAAAGCCAGTACAAGTATAACGATAACATAACACATAGCCATCCTGCACCAATACTTCACCAATATCCATTTTTTTTAACGCTTCCATTAATGCAGTTGAAGGAACAAGATTTTCGGATACAAATATAAGCCCTTCCTCATGATCCCAGTTTACAACGAACTGAACACTATATGTCGAACCTATCTTTTTCCATTTTTCTCGTAAAGTGAGCACACCGACCCGCAGATCCAAGCAAGATTTAATGAAAGTGAGGGGATAAAGAGTCTTTTTATTGAAAGTAGTCAAATTGGGGGTAAGCTTGTCCAACGTCTGGATAGCATCAAAGCAGTCGGTAAAGAAGATTTTCACAACCTAAAAATAATAAAAAAACTCGACAAATCATATTTATCGAGTTTTTAATATTGTAATATACAGATCTGCTACAATTATTTTTTGTTGTAACGGCTACGGAATTTGTCGATACGACCGGCAGTATCAACCAATTTCATTTTACCTGTATAGAAAGGGTGTGATGTGTGAGAGATCTCTAGTTTTACAACTGGATACTCATTACCATCTTCCCATGTGATAGTTTCTTTAGTATCAACACAAGATTTTGTAATAAAAGCATAGTCATTTGACATATCTTTAAATACAACTAATCTGTAATTTGAAGGATGCAAATCTTTTTTCATTATTATTATGATTACGTATATTCAATTATTGAGGTGCAAAGATAACTTATAAAAATGTAACTTACAACAATTACCAAGAATAATTAGTTGATTTTTTTCACATTTTCATTAACAGCACTCATCAAGGTCACAAAGGTAACATTCTTTAATCTAACCAAAGAATAATTTTGTTTACCGCCTCCCAAACCCAACACAAAACATTAATAAACAGAATTTTATGTAACCAAAAATTAAATTAGATAAAAAATTTCCGCTTATATTGTGATACTAAAAGCGCTAGGCTTATCATTGAATGAAGCATTTATTTCCAAGTGACAATGATGAAAAGTGACAATGGGGATACGTCCTGCCATTTACACTACAGATTTCGAGACAATTGCTACATCAGACGCCAAATAGCATAACCGTGTCAAACAAAATCCTTGGCTAAAAAGCTGGCGCGAAAAAAAATGGCCCGGAGTTAGGTTCCACACCTAACCAAAAACCATTTCGCCAAAGAATTGAGGCAGATGGAAATTAGGGGCTGGGTTTTCTATTTTATTCCAGGAGATAAAATGTGGCTGTTTGAGGTGATCACCACATTTATAGAAATTACCATGAATTATTTTACCTTTCAAGTTTACAAGTTCGTCAAACTTAAATATAGAAAGCGGAATTACCTCAATCATCGTCCATCGCTTATCACTACCATTACGCATTATTAAGGAAAAGGTACGAACCTTTTCTATCTCACTCGTATCTAACCTATTTCTTGCTGCTTTTTCGGCAGTACCATAACCGATCAATCCAGTTCCAATTAAATTAAATTCTAAGTTGTAATAATGCTTACAACCATCAAATGACACAAAAAATTCCACACAACTGTCTTCCCATACATTCTGATTGACTTCAGAATAGTGGCCGCGAAGCTGTTCTTCGATGACCTCATATTGCAATACTAGGTACTCCGCTGTGTAACCAATTTTAAATTTTACTTCGGGTTTGTATGGGAAGGATTCGCTCCAATTGTTACAACTCAGCGACTGCGTTTCGAGATCACTCATGAGCTCTGACAAGGTCTTATAATCAAGATCCTTTGTCAAATCAGCTGCAATAGGCAAAATAGTCAATTTCTTCATTCAACTCTGTTTTTTTTGGAAAAAAGAAGCTTCGTCTACTTGACAGAAGCTTCCAAATATGATTAAAGGTATAAAATTGTTAAATGCAATCAAAAACAACCTTACGCATAAATGCTTCATTCCTTTCCATCTCCTCTACCAGCTTCAGTTGTGTGTTTGTACGCACGAGATTGTGATCCTCGTACTTTGTTTTGTAATAATGGTCGCCTTCCAAATAGTCAGTCAAAAAACGTACGCCCTGCATAAAAGGCAATAAAAAAGCCCCATCTACCAATGTTTCTTTTTCCATAGTCGTCAAAAAGTCATTCGCTTCTTCGAGATAACCTTCCGCATAAGCTTTATACAAAGCCAAATTAAGGCTAATTTTAGACACATCGGTTTCATCTTCCGCAACAGGATTTATAATCGTCCGAATAGCATCACCGAAGTCGTATGCAACATATCCAGGCATTACCGTATCCAAATCTATCACGCATTGCATTTTATCATGATGATCCAAGAGCACATTATTAAACTTGGTATCATTATGGGTTATGCGCAGGGGAAGTTTACCTTTGCTACCTAGTTGAAGAATGGTCTGCATGCGATCTTCGCGGCTAAAGATAAAATCTAATCTGTCTTTCACCAATGCTACGCGTTTACAGTTGTCTTTAGCGATCGCTTTCCGAAGATTTTCAAGTCTAAAATCTATATTATGAAAGTTAGGAAGAACTTCAACGATCAGTGACGCATCCAAATCTGACAACTGCTTTTGGAAAAGACCAAAAGCACGCCCGCCCTCCGCTGCTTGAAATTCAGTTTCTACAATATCATAACTCTTCGTATCTTCAATTAGGATAAACATACGCCAATAATTTCCACGGTCATCTTGGATATACAAATTCCCGTCTATCGTCGGGACAATGGTTAATACGTGATCGCTGACTCTTTTGCCCTTTGCGACTTTAACTTTTTCACTAAGATGCTTGGTAACTAGCGCTATATTGTGCATTAGCCCATCCACATTAGGAAAAACATGGTGATTAATCCGTTGCAATAAGTACGATACCTGGGTATTTTCAGTAGTAATTACACGATAAGTATCATTGATATGACCAGAACCAAATGGTTGAACCGAAATGATATCTCCTTCTAATGTGAATTGTTTTGCCGCGCGCTCTATTACTAATTGGTTAAAATCAGACATTAAACTATGTTTTTAAATCATCAATGTGCTTGCAATATCACAAATTGAATTAATAAATGATAATTTTTATTTCAATCAAACGTTTGCATGAAATTTATTAAAATTAAGCAAACGTTTGCACATTCATTTATCGCAAATGAAATAATATATTTGTTTAGAATAGCCAGTCCAACAGACTGTTTTAATAAGTAAATAACTAATATACAAACTCCCTATATCTCAAAACAATGGATAGAAGAAATTTCATAAGATCGACTGC
This sequence comes from Sphingobacterium sp. 2149, assembly GCF_031455655.1. NCBI lineage: Bacteria > Pseudomonadati > Bacteroidota > Sphingobacteriia > Sphingobacteriales > Sphingobacteriaceae > Sphingobacterium > Sphingobacterium sp. 2149. Next base: position 101,700 of record NZ_JAVDTD010000015.1, read on the forward strand.
CATCACTACAGCTGGAATCGGTGTCCTTTCAAGTACAGACTTATTTGCCCAAACAAATGGTAAGATAAAAATTGGCTTTATTGGCGTAGGTCTTCGAGGACGTAATCATGTGCAAATTGCGCTAAATAGAGATGATCTAGAAATTGTGGCGATCTGTGACACTCAAGAAGAATCTCTAGCCCAATGCCGTAAACAATTTAGTGCAAAGGGAACCAAACTTCCAAAAGAATATACGGGCGGTAAAGAGGCTTACAAAAAGATGTTAAGCAACGAAAAATTAGATGCCGTTATTATTGCCACTCCTTGGCAGTTCCACAAAGACCAAGCTATTGACGCAATGAAGGCAGGATTATATGTAGGGTGCGAGGTTATTGCCGGTTTAACTGTGCAAGATCATTGGGACGTTGTCAAAGCTTCCGAAGAAACCGGAAAACCTTACATGACATTGGAAAATGTAGCGTTTCGGCGCGATGTACTTGCTGTATTAAACATGCATAGACAGGGGCTTTTCGGTGAATTATTACATCTTGAAGGGGGCTATCAACATGATTTACGTGAAGTGCTTTTCAACGACGGAAAAAATTATTACGGTCACGGTGTCGAGTACGGTCCAAAAGCAATTTCAGAGGCGCAATGGCGCACACAATTCAACATCGACCAAGACGGCGATCTTTACCCTACACACGGATTAGGCCCAATCATGCAATTTGTAGACATCAACAAAGGAAACAGATTCACTCATATTACTTCTTACTCAAGTAAAGCGCGTGGATTGGCTGCGTATGTCAATAAAGTTTCCCCAGGACACCCTAATGGTAAAATCAATTACAAAAATGGGGACATCACACAAACGATGTTACAATGTGCGAATGGAGAAACCATGTTATTGACGCATGACACACACTTACCAAGACCCTATTCTATCGGTTTTCGCGTACAAGGAACAGATGGGATTTGGATGGATGTTGCCAAAGGCATACATATCGAAGGTAAATCTAAACCGCACACTTGGGATTCTGCAGACGAATGGGTAAAGAAATATGACCACCCAATTTGGAAAAAATATGAAGAATTAGCAAATGGTTCTGGTCATGGCGGAATGGATTGGTTTGTATTCAATGCGTTCATTCAATCCGTGAAACAAAAGGTACGGACTCCAATTGATGTATATGATTCTGTAACCATGAGTGCAGTATTTCCCTTATCTACCGAATCTATTGCGAAAGGAAATAAGACGTTGGAATTCCCTGATTTCACGAAAGGAAAATGGAAAACGAAGAAAAACACCTTTATGTTAGATGATAGTGGAATGTAATTAGAAAGACACACTTACTATTAAAAAAGCCGTATTGGAAGAAATACGGCTTTTTTTATGAATGTTCCACATAATCATAATAATCCTACTATTTAGCTGGTCTTTTCCGTAAATTAGCCCTAGTAAAAACTTTCAACTCATTATGCTTACCGAAGCAATTATTATTTTAGCCCTGATTATTCTAAATGGAATACTGTCGGCATCAGAAATATCCATCGTATCCAGCAGAAAAGCAAGATTACAGGCCGAAAGCGATAAAAATAATGCAGCAGCCAAAATAGCGTTAAGTCTAAAAGAATCGCCCAACAGCTTTCTGTCTACTGTACAGATAGGTATTACGCTTATCGGGATATTAACAGGATTTTTTTCTGGTGGCAGTATATCATCGTACTTAGTAGAAGTCTTCAATAAATCGAGTATTATCGCTCCATACAGCGAGCAGCTCGCTGTAATTATTGTTGTATTTATTATTACCTATTTTTCATTGGTACTTGGGGAGCTAGTACCCAAACGCATAGGTATGGCCATTCCAGAAAAGTATGCCATGCTTATTTCTTATCCGATGAATCTGCTCAGCAAAATCGTTCGGCCATTTGTGTGGTTACTAAGCATATCAACAGAGTTTATCGTCAAAATACTTAATATTAAAAGCAGCGGTAATAGCGTCACGGAAGAAGAAATAAAAGCCCTGGTAGATGAGGGTGTGGATAGTGGAGTCATTGAAGGAATCGAACACGATATCGTGGACCGTCTGTTAAGTTTAGGGGACAAAAAAGCGGTTAACCTCATGACCCACCGTAAAAATATTGTGTTCTTGGACCTCGCAGAATCCTTTGAAGAAAACCGCAAGATTATACTAGACAACGATTATTCCATCTATCCTGTCTGTGAAGGTGGACTTGATAACATTAAAGGAGTTGTTCATGTAAAATCATTACTTCGACAATGTCTCCAAAATGAGCCTTTTGACCTAAGAGTCCTTATGTTGCCCATCAAATTTGTGAACGAGTTTAGTTCCTCCTACAGTATCATGAATACCTTGCGGACATCTAGTATTCATCAAGCGGTCGTCATAGACGAGTATGGGTCACCTCAAGGAATTATTACGCTACGGGATATTGTTGGTGATTTGGTAGGCAACATTGAAGAAAGCGATATCATTGTCCGTCCAACAATACGTCAATTAGAAAATGGAGACTATGTTGTCGATGGACAATATCAGATCGAAACCCTTTTGGATGAATTTGAGATAGGCCTTTCTGAAGAAGATGAAAATGAGATTAGTAATGTCACTACCGTAGGCGGCTTAGTGTTCCTCCGATTAGATCATGTACCCGAAGAAGGGGAACGTATCCAATTTAAAAACCTAATTTTTGAAGTGCTTGATATGGATGGACACCGCATCGATAAACTATTGATGAAAGTGACAGACTAGATCTGAATATTCCAAATCCCTATTATCTAAAAAGAAGCGTGGGCTGATGATCATGATCATCAGCCCACGCTTCTTTTTAGACGGATTCCCTCACGAAATTAGTTGATACCATGCATCATTTTTTTCAATATCGGATTGAACGCAATCAATAAAAGCGCAGTAACACCAGGAACTATAGCAAATATCATAAAGAAATAAGACATAGAGTGCTCTTCTGTGATTTTATCGATATAAGAACCTAAAAACCCGCCAATGAAATTTGCGATCGCGGAAGCACAAAACCAACATCCAAACAAAAGGCCCAAAAATTTCTTCGGAGAGAGTTTACTTACGTAAGATAGCCCGACAGGTGATAGACAAAGTTCTCCTGCAGAATGGAAAAAATAGGCGATAACAAGCCAAACCATACTGACTGATGCTGTTTTAGCCCCCTGTGGAATGTCATTGGCGCCATAAGCTAGCGCGGCAAATCCAATACCGACTAATATCAGACCCAGTGCAAATTTTACGGGGCCAGAAGGATTCCATACCTTTTCCCAGAATTTACTGAAAGAAGATGCAAGAGAAATAATAAAAAATGCGTTCAATATTTGAAACCACGAAGCGCCAACTTCCGAACCCGTTATACCGATCTCGCGAAATATTTTCCATAAACCCAAGCCCCAGATAATACCGAATGAAATTGCTGTAAACAAAATTGTAAGCGGATACTGTTTATATATTTTTCTAGCCAATGCTATCAAAACAATCGTTACAATTACGATAGGTACAATGGTCAAAATTGTATCAATCCATTTAAACGTAATCGCTGAACTTCCTGACAAGACACGCTGCGTGTAATCCTTCGCAAATATTGACATCGAACCGCCAGCCTGTTCAAAAGAAAGAAAGAAAACCACGCTGGCCAACATGAATATTGTAACAACGATAAGGCGGTCTCTAACAACATTTCCAGGAATAACCTCATCAATATCTTCATGATTTTTGACCTTTTCGTCATGATGAGCCTGTAACGCTTTCGGCGTATTACCGATAATACCAAATATGCGCTGTCCAAAATAGAATTGTAGCATGCCGAAGAACATAAATACTCCAGCTAGTCCAAACCCATAATGCCAACCTATTTTTTCACCGATATAACCACATAGGAGCATTCCCAAAAATGAACCAGCGTTGATACCCATATAAAAAATTGTATAACCTGCATCCTTCTTTGAACTTTTGTCTGGGTATAGATTTCCTACCATCGAAGAAATATTAGGTTTAAACATCCCATTCCCTAAAATCATTAAGAGTAATCCTAAATAGAAGAAATTTGAATGGACAGCTTCAAACGCCATAGACAAGTGTCCTAATGTCATAATCAATGCACCAATCAAGATAGCCTTCTTAAAACCAGTCAATTTATCCGCAATCATACCACCGATCAATGGAGTCAGATAAACAAGACCAGTATAGGTCCCATATAACTGCATCGCCTGCGCATTGCTCCATTCCCACCCACCGTCAGCGATCGTACTGATTAAAAATAAGGTCAATAAAGCCCGCATACCATAGTAGCTAAAACGCTCCCACATCTCCGTGAAAAATAGTACAAATAATCCAGCGGGATGCCCACTCACCATCTTGTCATCTATACCCTGCTTGGCCAGATGCGCTACAAGAATTTGATCTTTTTCTTGATTCATATAATTTCAATAATTGTTTTATAACTCAGGTTTTGTTTTTATTTTGATAAAAATTGCTTGAAGATACACTAATTTTCTATGAATTAGTCAATTCCATGCATCATCTTTTTTATTTTTTTATTGCCTAAAACAAGGAATACTGCCGCTATCATCGGTATCACTGTAAACACAGCAAAGAAATAAGACATGGAATGAGATTCGGTAATCTTATCGATATACGACCCAATAAAGCCTCCTATAAAATTAGCAATAGCATTGGCGCAAAACCAAAAACCGAACAGTAATCCAAGGAATCGCTTTGGCGACAGTTTACTAACATAAGACAATCCAACCGGACCTATACATAATTCGCCTACTGTATGAAAAAAATAAGCTAAGACCAGCCAAATCATACTGACTGAGGCAGCTTTTGCACCAGTAGGAATCTCCGAACTACCAATTGATAAAGCAGCAAAGCCGACGCCGACCAATGTCAAACCCATTGCGAATTTAATTGGCCCAGAAGGATTCCATACTTTTTCCCATATCTTACTAAATGAAGTCGCCAGTGTAATTATAAAGAAAGAGTTCAACATCGGAAACCATGATACCGTAACTTCAGAATTCATATCATAATATTCGCGATAGACCTTCCATAGACATAAGGACCAAATGATCACAAAAGAAATACTGGAAAAAAGTATAATCAAGGGATATTTACGAATGATTTTTTTAGCCAAAACGAACAAGACACCAGTGATAACTACAATAGGCAACACGGTCAACGCAGCGTCAAACCATTTAAATAGTATCGCTGCATCCCCACTCAACACCCGCTGTGTATAATTTTTAGCAAATATTGTCATTGACCCACCCGCCTGCTCAAATGCTAAGTGAAATACAATACTTGATATCATAAAAATAACAATCACCAACAAACGATCACGAACGACATGTTTCGGATTTTCTACCTTATTTACTGCGTCATCGGTAAGCTCTTCCTTCCTTTCTGGGGTATTTCCAATTTTTCCAAAAATCCGTTGGGCGAAATAAAACTGCAACATACCCAAAAACATAAATACACCTGCTAAACCAAATCCATAATGCCAACCAACCTTTTCGCCGATGTAACCACAAAGCATCATTCCTAAGAAGGCCCCTCCATTTATTCCCATATAAAATATGGTATAACCGGCATCCTTTTTGCCCCCTTTATCGGGATACAACTTACCAACCATGGATGATATATTCGGCTTAAACAAACCGTTTCCTAGAACAATAAGCACCAGACCTGCTAAAAAAAAGCTTTTATTAAACCCTTCTAAAGCCATAGCAATATGCCCCAAAGTCATAATTATAGCACCGACCATAATGGATTTTTTATATCCTGTGAGACGATCAGCAATAATTCCACCAAATAGCGGAGTCAAAAACACCATTCCGGTATAAAGACCATAGAGCTTCATCGCCTCTGCATTAGTCCATCCCCAACCATGTTGTGCAATAGTAGAAACCAAAAAATTCACTAAAAGCGCCCGCATACCGTAATAGCTAAAACGCTCCCACATCTCCGTGAAGAATAATACAAATAATCCGGCGGGGTGCCCTTGTACCAATACATGCTCCGCCCCTACTTTTTCCAAATGGGTTTCTAGAACAGCATTCTTTTCAAAATTCATGTTTTTTAATAGTTGTTTTTCAAAATGTGGTAGTGCAATTTCCATTTATTATTTCATCATCAGCAAATGGAAAACTGATAAACCTCTTTATTACCTTAATCTCATAGGATCAAGTAGATGTCAGACCAACCAATGTCTAATTTAAGCCCAGTTAGACACAAAGAGGTAGATGAATAAACATCCCTTATAACAGTCAAGTTCTTTCCATCTATTGAAAAGAACTTGATTTATTCATGATTAAATCAAAGGACGTAAACGTTCCAGCAACCTTTTAGTCGCAAAGATCCCCTCTTCCTCGCTCAACTTACTTCCCTCATATTCAATACCAATGTATCCTTTGAATTTTGCTTTCTTGATGATCTTTAACATACGCTCATAATCAATTTGCGTTTCGTTGCCGTTGGCATCAAAATCATGTGTTTTGGCGCTGACACCATGCGCATAAGGCATCAAATCTGTGACGCCCTGATAACGATCATATTCATAGAAGTTTCCAAGATCAGGCAAACTTCCACAATACTTACTACCGACTGCTTTTAGTGTATTGGCTAACCAATCACCATGTGAAGAAATACCACCATGATTTTCTACAATAATACTGATTCCTGCTTTTTTGCCTATATCTGACAATGTGGTTAGGCTTTCAACAACACGTTTACTCACTTCCTCAGGCGACCCTTTACCGGCAGCATTAACGCGTATGGCGTGACATCCCAGAAAATTAGCTGCAGAAATCCATTTATAGTGATTTTGCACAGCTTGTTTTCTCTTGGTTTCGTCTTCATCACCTAGATTTCCCTCACCATCAATCATAATGAGTACATTACGTACACCATTATCTTTAGCACGCATATTCAGCTCAGTAAGATAATTATTATCATTCGCCTTATCTTTAAAAAATTGGTTCACGTATTCTACACCATAGATACCATATTTTTTTGCAGCCAAGGCTGGAAAATCCAAATTATTCAAATCTCCTTTGAATAAAGATTTGTGCAAAGACCATTCCGCCAGGGAAATATCAAACCAATCTTTCTTCGCTGCTGCAAAGCTCTCCAACGAAGGAGCCAATGCAATCCCAGCAGATGCTAATGCAAGGTTTTTAAGAAAATCTCTTCTTGAATTCATGTGTTTAGATTTATGTGTTATTTAAATATTTCCCCAGCCAGTGCTCAATACATCAACCAGGTGCATGGTCTGAATAGGTAATTTATGTTTATCGATGTAAGATTGCAACTGCAGTAAGCAAGATGAATCAGTCGATATGATGTAATCCGCATGCATATCCAAAGCATTCTGCACTTTCTGTTCAGCCATCGCAGCCGATATACCTTCGAATTTCACCGCAAAACTACCACCAAATCCACAGCATGTCTCACTATCTTTTACCTCTACCATCTCCAAGCCCAAAACCTTACTCAGTAATATTCGGGGTTCATCTTTAATCTTGCATTCCCTTAATGCCGAACATGAATCGTGGTATACGGCAACTCCCTCCAATTCAGCCCCAAAATATTCCTTTTTCAGAATGTTTACTAAAAAATCAGATATTTCAATAACCTGTTGTTGTATTTTATGACATTGATGGGAATCTGCAGAACTAGCGAATAGATCGTTGTAACCGTGCCTTACCATCCCAGTACAAGAAGCAGACGGAGAAATAATAACATGCTCGCCTGAAAAATCTCTTAGAAATTTCCGTCCAACCTGCTTTGCATCTTCCCAAAACCCAGCATTGTATGCCGGTTGGCCACAGCATGTCTGCTCGGGATTATATACAACCTCACAGCCAACTTTTTCCAGTAAACGAACAGTATTAAACGCAGTCTCAGGATAAAGCTGATCTATAAAACAAGGAACAAAAAGTTCTACTTTCATATTAAATTTGATCAATAAAATTAAGATTTATTGGATACTAAAATCCGCACCAAAAGTAACAATCCAATTACAAAAAATAAAGAAAGAACCAATGCTGAGTACCGAATATTGTGTGTTATTTGTTCTATAATCCCAAATGAAAATAACCCGATGACAATGGCTACCTTTTCTGTAACGTCATAAAAAGAGAAGAAAGCAGTGGTGTCTTTGATATCAGGTGGAATTAGTTTCGAATAGGTTGAACGTGAAAGCGACTGAATTCCGCCCATGACTAGGCCTACCAGTGCGGCAATAATATAAAATTGAAGCGGAGTCGATAAATAAAAAGCTGATATGCAGATTCCGATCCAAATCATTACTACCACTATCAATACTTTAATATTTCCAAACAGTGTGGATAAATAAGACATTAAAAATGCTCCTAAAATGGCTACAAGCTGAATAAGAAGAATCGTGGCAATCAATCTTTCCGCACCTAAGTGCAGAATTTTCTCTCCGAAGGAAGAAGCGACAATCATTAAGGTCTGCACACCAATCGCGTAGAAGAAAAATGCCGGCAGAAACTGTTTGATTTCAGGAATACCTTTGATCTTTTGAATCACGTGTCCAAATTCATCCCGTACGTTCTGTATGAAGCTTTTACCTGTAGTATTACCAGTAGCCTCAATTTTGGGTAGATATTTAAATGGAATCATAGAGAACCCGAGCCACCATAATCCAACCATTAGAAACGATATGCGTGCTGGTAAAGAGGCGTCTGTAATACCAAACCATCCTGGTTTAAGAACGACTATAAAACAAAGAATCTGTAATGTAACGCAGCCAATATAGCCATAAGCAAAACCTTGCGCGCTCACTTTATCCTGTTGATCAACAGTAGCTAAAAGTGGCAAATAGGAGTTATTAAACAAAACACCGCCGATATAACCCATTGCAGCAAGCACAAAACATATGATACCGATTTCCAGCGTATCAAGCTTAAAAAAGAATAGGCACATACATGCCATCGCGCCCATATAGGTAAAGAATTTCATGATCTGCTTCTTCTTTCCATTTGCATCGGCGTACGAAGAAATAAAGGGCAAAGAAAAAGACATCAGCAAATACGCAAAAGCTAAAGAAAAATTGGAAAGTGCGGTATTAACCACTTCAATTCCAAAGAAACTGACAACATCTCCATGCTCTTTCGTTGTAGTAATTGCTGTATAATAAACTGGAAATATTGTGGAAGTAATAACAAGGTTGTAAGCAGAATTGGCCCAATCAAACATGGCCCAAGAACGAATCAATTTTTTGTTGTTTTTTACAATTGCTTCCATTTAAATTGGCTTAATAAGTTTGACGAATATAAGTAATAATTTTAGCCATTTCTTTACGAATTGCACTTGCCCGATCATCAATATAATTATTGTTCATAAAAGAAAAGGCCATTCGTCTTCCTTTCCGTGTAATGAGATAACCGCTTTGATTATAGACAGAGGTAATAGTTCCGGTCTTAGCAAAAACAAAGGGTTCACCAAGATCTTTGCTATAGGTTCTTCTCAGCGTACCATCTATACCTCCAGCTGGAAAAAGGCGAAAGCGATCCTTCTCATCAGGTAATTTATTTTTCAGAAGAACCAACAAATCCACATTATTTTGCGGAGTAACCTTATTATAGGAAGAAAGACCTGATCCATCAAATAGGGCAACCTCGGCTGAAAAATATTTATAAACGTTATTCTTCATCCAATCCCGCACCAAGTAGGTATCAAATTGGCCAAACTGCTTCCACGAGCACATCATTAAAAACTGTTCAGCAATAAAGTTATCACTGGGCAACATCATTTCACGAATGAGATTTTTTGTTTCACATGAATACAATATTTTTGTATCGTTTGGTTTTGTATAGGTCAGGCGATTTACCTGCTTACCTAGTGTATCCGACAACAATTTCACAAACAAACTATCCGAATAAATAAAAGGGACTTCATTGACATAATCATTTGGTACTGGACGTTTTGACATCCAGAAATTATTGCTTCGAAAAGAGCGTGAAAGCTCGAATTCACCTTTTTTAGGCTCAGGCAAAAAATCCAGGTCTTTCTGAAAAATTCTGGGAGAGGTATTTAAATGATTGTATCCCCTTTGACGAAAAGTAACCACGTTTCCATAGATGGGAAATGTGCTTATTTCAGGCTGATAATAGGCTTCAAAATCCTCCATTGCCCAACCATGTGCGTAGAATTTATTTCTCATAGTACCGGCAACAAAATAGATCGTTTTATTTGTTCTTTTCAAAAAATCATACACCACCCTTGTATCCAAACGATTATGCAAAAAAGTCGGATCTCCTGTTCCCCAGATTAACAGCGAATCTCCGCGTTCAACATACTCCAAACCTGGTATCGAATCACCCAGCAGCGCCAAAGCAGCATAAGTAGTATACATTTTAGTGTTGGAAGCAGGTGTGAAATGCTTGCTGCCATTAACATCCATGACAAACTTATCGGCATTTAAGTCATACAGTGAAAATCCGTAGAAATGATCATTTAATATTTTGGATTCCTGAAGCATATGGTAGACGTCTTCAAAATCCTGGGACTTAACAATAAGGGTAGAAAATAGGACAAGCCAAAGCAGTAATAGCGTACGCAGGAAATTTTTCATTGGTGTAAACATACAAAAAAAGCGGTCATCTGATTAGATGACCGCGTAAATAATAGAATATAAAAAATTTAATATCCAGGATTTTGTTTTAGATTTCCCATACTCGCATTGATTTCAACTTGAGGAATCGGAAAAATTTCATTTTTACCGGGTGTGAAGTTGATATTTTTAAATGTAGGAAGAATACCTCCTTCGAAGGCGGAATAGGCTGCAATTACATCCTTCGCTATACCCCAACGTACAAGGTCATAAAAACGATGTCCTTCCATTGCTAGCTCTAATCTCCGCTCAAAACGTACAGCTCTTCTAGCCTGATCTTGGTCACTGAAAGCGAGATAAGGTTTCACATTATACTTTGCAGCTGGCACTCCTGTATCTGTCAACTTTCCAGGCAATTTAGATGCCCTGATTCGAATAGCATTAACATACTTCAATGCTTCAGGAAGGTTATTCAATTCAACTTCACACTCCGCGGCCATTAATATAACATCAGCAAGGCGAATAATATTTACATCTAAATCTGTAACATAGGTACCATCATTCGCCGTATGTCCTGAGAATAGCGCTTTAGGGATCATTGTCTTTATAATAGAGAAGGGGCCAGCATGTGGTCGCTGTCCATCCTCGCGTCTCAACCAAGGATCTCCGGGAAACACACCATAATCCAAATACATGACTCCTCTTCTTCCGACATTATAATCAAGACGAGGATCGAATTGTAGGTTTGTATTCACTTTGTAATCAGTAAGATCCTTTCCTGTCAAAAGAATATCCGAAGTATACGGATTATTTCTATAAGAACCATCTAACAACGGTAGTCCATTCGCATCAACTTTATAGGCATTAACCAAGTCTATGGAAGGTTGATAAAAACCACAACATCCAACAGGTCCACCATTTAAACCCGACAACATATCCCCAACATTTGCATTATCTCCCGAACCATCCGGATTAATTATATGCTTTGACACCATAATCGCTTCAGGACCGTCTTCTTTCAATACATCGTAGTTGTCCTGATAAGGCATTGTGGTAATGTCTTTTCCTGCAATGACAACCTTAAACAAATCAAGTGCTTCTTTATACTTTTTCTGATAAAGGTAAAATTTCCCTAAATATGATTTTGCCACATTTTGGTCCATTCGCCCAGCCTCGTTGTTAATTTTTGTCAAAGGTAAATTCGCAACAGCAGTTTTCAAATCACTTTCAATCAGCGGCAAAATATCCTGATCATTTTTAATAGTTTTAGCGTCTTCAATTGAGGTATTTTCATTTATAGCTGGAATATTTTTAAACACACGCCATAATAGAAAATAATAATGGGCTCGTAACAATTTTGCCTCTCCTTCGATCTGTTTAGCACGCTCTGCAGTTACGGTCTTACCTGTACTTTGATCCTCAGCCAATAATTTGAGCGTTGTATTCGTACGAAGAACGCCTTCATAGTACACTTGCCACATCGTACTTAAATTATCATTCGATGAAATAGGAGAAAAGTTCACCAATGCATTCATATCAGGTTGATCTGTCGGTATAGACCCTTTATGCGCATTATCTGAAGTAATTTCACCAAATACCCATTGGCTCGGAGCAGAAGAATAATTGCCCCAGGTACCATTCACATTTCCATTTAATATGGAATAAGCACCTATTAGTGATGCCTCTACACCTTTTTTAATTCCGACCTGATCTTCAATCAATTGTCCTTGCGGATTCTTTTCCAAGAAACTTTTACCACAGCTCGCTAAGCCCAGAATGGCTATCCCCGTGATTCCAAGCAATATTTTTATATTTTTCATTGTACTCAAATTAAACATTAAACTAAAATCCCACACTTACGCCCAACATGTATTGTCTTGACTGTGGATACACCCCAAAATCAACGCCAAGCGCAGGGTATTTGGATGGGGTCGCCGTCACTTCAGGGTCTAATCCCTTATATTTTGTAATTGTAAACAAATTAGTCACCCCTAGATAAGCACGAAGTCTCTTCACCCCGGTATTTGATCCAAATATTTTATCAGTCTGAAAGTTATATCCAATCTGGAAATTTTTCATTTTGAAAAAGCTCGCATCTTGAATATAATACGTTGATGAAGCATATTCATTTGGAGACACTTTATCTTTGGTTATCGACGGTACAGAACCAGATGGGTTTTCGGTACTCCACATGTCTTGGAGCCGCGTACTTTTTTGTCCATCAAAAACACCAAAATCAGTAAAATAACGGGTTGCTTCATAATTTTCATTACCTTTTGATCCATAGAAATACATCATCATATCAAAATTTTGATACCGCGCATTAAAATTAATAGCATAGGTAAAGTCCGGATGTGGGCTACCAATAATCGTTTTATCGCTTTCGTCTATTTTACCATCGTTATTGATATCCTCGAAGCGGAAACCACCCACACGAGCCAAATCATAAGAAGCATACTGAGTTAACTCACCGCTATTTTGGTAAATTCCTGCGACCTTAAATCCATAAAATGCGCCAAAAGGGCTTCCCGCTTTCATAATTGATGTCTCCATACTCCGAAATGCACCGTAAACAACCTGTTCGACTCCTGGAGCGAGTGAAAGAATTTTATTGTCATTTTTCGAGAAATTAACCCCTAAGTCGTAATCAAATTTATTCGGATCATGTTGCTTATGGTGATAGTTAAGAGACAACTCTACCCCTTTATTTTGCATATCACCCACATTTAAATATGGAGAGTTACCCCTTCCAACTGCTGTTGCAGGTAGAGGTAAAGCAAACAACATATCGGTAGTTTTCTTATTATACCAGTCAAATGTTCCTTCTATTTTACCTTCAAGAATAGAGAAGTCCAATCCGAGATTGAGCGATTTTACCTGTTCCCATTTCACATTTTCATTTTGATAATCGCTGATCCACATCCCGCTAACAAGATTTCCACCGATTGGATAGGAAGAGGAATTTTGTGATAGTTGAAATCTCTTTAAATATTGGTAACCGGGAATACGTTGATTTCCGGTAATTCCGTAACCCGCCCTAATTTTCAAATCATTCAACCAAGAGATATTCTTCATAAAATCCTCCTGTGACAAGCGCCATGCCGCACTGGCTCCAGGAAATACACCATACTTGTTATTCGGCCCGAAATTTGAAGAGCCGTCCCTTCTTACCGTGGCACTTAATATATAACGATCTTTATAGGAATAATCTACTTTTCCAAACAATGAAAACAGCGAACCATAGGTCCCTTCACTCGCTCCCGATTTCTTGCTACCCGAACCGACATAAAAATAATCTAAGTTATTCGTAATGAAGTAATCATTATCAGTTCCTCTAACTTGTCGATGCGAATTATCAATAGCCTCCGTTCCTAACAAGATATTTAAATTATGAACGTCGTTAAAATTCATTTTATAATTCAATGTATTGGTCCAAGTCCATTCGGTATTGTAACCTGCCGTTTCGGCGATTCCATTATTGGCACTTCCCTCCTGAAACTCGAGATTTGGATAGGTATAATCAACCCCATAATAATTTTCGTATTTAATACCAAAACTTGTCCTGAATGTCAATCCCTTCAAAATATCATATTCCCCAAAAGCATTGCCAAAAAATAGGTTCGATCTATTCACATCATCTTTTGCGCGAAAAGCAATAGCGACAGGATTTTCACCATTTCCCCATCCACCGATCGACCCAGCGAAATTCCCTCCCTCATCATACACAGGAATAATATTCTTAATCCGATAGGCAAATCCAAGCGCACTACCTTCACCTATATAATCCCCGGCTGTATTCGTATTAACACCAATACCATGACCTTTTGTCATCGAATACTGCATATTTTCTCCAAAACGAAGTTTCTTATTAAATGCAGAAAAGTTAGTATTTGAACGGACGTTGAATCTTTCAAATCCAGTATGGATTACTGTTCCTTTTTGCCCCAAATATCCACCTGAGACTGCATAGGATGCGTTTTCGCCACCACCAACTGCACTTAATTGATAGGATTGCGTAGGGGCATTTTGTGATAATTCTTTAAACCAATCTGTGCCTGCTTGGTTGGCTTTTGTAATTTGAAAAAATTCTTCTTTATTGTCCGCATAGTTATACTTGGACATATCTATATTCTTAGGATCTATCTCATTTCCAGAAAGCGAACCATAGCGGAGATAAATGGGAAGATCCCCTGTATTACCATTAATCCTGTACACCTGGAGAGGATCTAACATTTTCGGAAATCTACTTCTATTAGGTACTTGTACGCCATAATAAGTATCCAAATTAATCTGTGGTTTGCCTGATTTACCCGATTTTGTTGTTATAATAATAACACCATTATTTGCACGAGAACCGTAAATTGAGGCTGCCGATGCATCTTTCAAGACCTGCATAGACTCTATATCATTCTGGTTTAACCAGCTCAGTTTTCCTTCGTATGGAACCCCATCGATCACATAAAGCGGTTCGTTGTTATTAATGGTACTATAACCGCGGATTTTGATCGCTGGAGTAGCGCCAGGTGCACCATCGGTCACAACTTGAACCCCTGTTGCTCGACCTTGTAAAGACTCGACCGCACTTGCCGCTGGAGTAGTTTTTAATTGGTCCGTATTGACGACAGCGACAGATCCCGTCAAATCCTTCTTACGTTGCGTAGAATAACCAGTCACGACGACTTCTTCTAATGCGTCTTGAGAGGCAGTTATCGAAATGGCAAGATCAGCTTTCGACGAAACAGTTACTTCAGTACTTTTGTACCCGATATAACTTACAATAAGCACATCGCCCACTTTTCCCTGAATGGTAAATGCACCGTTCTCATCGGTAGACGTTCCAGTGCTACTCCCTTTCACTTTCACAGAAACACCAGTGATACCTTGACCTGTCGAAGCATCTTTCACGACTCCTTTAATAGGCGTCTGTTGTACGCTTTTGGTTTTCATCAATGAAACGACTTCAACTTTGCCATGGTTGGTTAATCCACTGGCAAATCCATGAGTAGTCATTCCTCCCCCAACGAGAAGAGAACTCATAAGCAGAAACCTCGTATTGAACTTTTGGCGCAATATGAGATCAAAACAATTTTTGTCCGCTTTTTTCATCATAATTTTACTAAATAGGTGGTTTAAAAAATTTATGTTTATTCTTTAGTTATTTAAATTGATATTGGTTTATATTTAGTTTTCGGTTATTTTTTTTAAGCGCAACAACAGCGACAGTCCGTTCTTGTTATCAGATTTAGATCCCTGGTTATTTATTTTTTTCTAATTTGGTTACTGAATAGAAATGTTAAAATCTGTTAAATAAATGTAAAGAATAATAAATGTAAAAAAAAAGGAAAAATATCGATAAATTCACAAATCGCTATAAATCAAGTTATTGTATTTTATACACTATCTTAAATCGCAATACTATTGTTACACTAACGCATGCTTCTGTTATGTCAGTCAATAGGTTTGTTAAAATTCAATATAGACGTCAAATATTGTACAAATAACTTTAAATAAGCTAAAAGCTCCTTATATTTGTTATTGATGAATGTAAGTAATTTATTAGAACGGGCGCTCCAATTCGAGTTCCTATCCAAGGAAGAGGGCATTTTTTTATATCAAAATGCACCTACAGCTGATTTGACTTTCGTAGCCAATGAATTGCGTAAAATACAAGTACCCCATGGTAAGGTGACATGGCAAATCGATAGAAATGTTAATACAACAAATGTGTGTATTGCGAATTGCAAATTCTGCAATTTTTTCCGTCGTCCCGGACATGAAGACAGTTACATCACCGATATCGAAAGCTATAAACAGAAAATAGAAGAAACATTTAAATTCGGTGGTGACCAATTGCTACTACAAGGTGGTCATCACCCCGATTTAGGTATTGAGTTTTACAAGAATCTTTACCGGCAATTAAAAGCGCTTTATCCTTCACTAAAACTGCATTCTCTTGGACCTCCGGAGATTGCGCATATTTCCAAATTAGAAAACATGAGCCATATTGAAGTATTGACTCAATTGAAGGAATCGGGCTTGGATTCTCTACCTGGAGCTGGGGCTGAGATCCTAAATGACCGTGTTAGGCGTTTAATCTCAAAAGGAAAATGTGGAGGTAAAGAATGGTTGGACGTGATGCGGGCAGCACATAAAATAAATTTGCCTACTTCAGCTACTATGATGTTCGGTCACATTGAAACAATAGAAGAACGTTTTGAACACTTGGTATGGATTCGTGAAGTTCAGGATGAAAAGCCAAAAGAATCGCATGGATTTATAGCCTTTATTCCTTGGCCCTTTCAAGATGACGGCACCTTGCTAAAGAGACTCCGCGGCATTACGAATAACGTAACAAGTGAAGAATATATCCGTATGATTGCTTTAAGCCGGATTATGCTTCCTAATATCAAAAATATACAGGCTTCTTGGCTCACAGTCGGAAAACGTACCGCACAGTTATGTCTGCACGCCGGAGCGAACGACTTCGGCTCAATTATGATCGAGGAAAATGTTGTTTCAGCAGCTGGTGCGCCACATCGATTTACATCAAAATCTATACAGGAAGCAATTTTGGAAGCTGGATTCAGTCCCCAACTACGAACACAAAAGTATGAGTTCCGCGAATTACCAGCTCATATGGTCGAACAGGTCATTAACTATTAATACGCCACATTGAAAGACGTCATAAGAAATATTGAAGCAATTATATTTGCTTCTACTGAAGGAATCGATCTTGCCGATATAAAACAGATTTTGCAAGAAGCTTTAGCCATCGAAGTATCGAGAGACGAACTGCGTGACTTGATAAAAAAAATTGAAACCAAGTATCAGGATGAAGACGCTGTACTCGAATTACGCTACATTAACAATTCCTACCAGTTTTTGACAAAAGCGTTGTACCACGAATCGATTCAGCAACTTCAAAACCACAACAATAAACGAAAATTAAGCCAATCGGCTCTGGAAACACTCGCGATCATTGCTTACCGACAGCCCATCACAAAACTGGAAGTTGAACAGATTAGAGGTGTCAGCTGTGATTATTCCATTCAAAGACTTCTTGAAAAGAAATTGATCAAAATCGCCGGAAAGGCAGATAGTATAGGAAAACCATTACTTTATGCAACTAGTCCACAGTTCATGGATCACTTTGGAATCAATGGTGTCAGAGATCTCCCGCAAATGAAAGATATCGTCACAGAAGACAACGCTATCGGCGAAACAAATGAATAAATAAAATAAAATAAATTTTTATTTTTAAAATACAACTCAACACATTGATTAACAGAAAAATAAAGTGTAATATTTTTTTAAAAAAAAGTTTTGAAAAATAGTTTTCTTCTCTAATTTTACAACATTAAATAAGAAACAATAAAGTATTATTTTATGAACACGGCAACTTTAGCTAACGAAGATTTTGAAGAAGTAAAATTCGCATCTTTTAACGGTCCTGATGACGATGATGATGATTTCGATGATGATTTCGATTTACCTGAAATCGACCCGATTGGAGGATTGGATGACTTCGATGATGAAGATGAATTTTAATATTTTAGTGTAATATATCACTACCTATTAAAAACACCAGAGTATCATTAAAAGATAAGGCGTCCAATTTGGTTGGACGCCTTATCTTTTATTTACTTTACCTGATCGATCAATTTATGCAACTCCATTTTGGGAATCATTCCGCTCTGTCGCCATACTTGCTGGCCATCCTTAAACAGAACGAAAGTAGGTACGCCACTTACCTTAAAAATCGAAGCAATTTTTGAATTCTTGTCGACGTCAATCTTTATGATAGACAAATCGTCTTGATAAAATTCCTTAAGATCCTGTAAAATAGGTGCCATAGTCTGGCAAGGACCGCACCAAGTCGCAAAAAAATCCACCAGAACCAGCGAATTTGATTGAATAATCTGGTCAAAAGTAGCCATTATTGATTCTCCTTTTCTTCTTTTTTCAATGCTTTATATCCGCCTTGGATATTGCATATATTTTTAAATCCTTTCGAACTCAAAATAGATAAAGCTATTGTACTCCTGTATCCCGATTGGCAATATATATACAACTGCTCATCATCTTTTCTAAGTTCAGCACCAAAATTAACTAAATCTGTTAAGGGAATATTCATTGCATTGTCAATATGTCCACTTTTAAATTCTGTCTCTGTCCTTACATCTACAATATGACCCTGAACTGATTTTTTATTAGATTCCCTCGCTGTAATAGTACTTAAAGACGCTACCATCTCTTTACTCTTCCAAGTTTCAATCCCCCCTTCCAAAACTCCAACAATATTTATATAACCTAACTTTATCAAATGATCAATGACAGCCTCATTATTTTCCGAATCAGTGATTAGCAAAAACTTTTGATCTTTGGCGGGGAAAACTTGCGTCAGAAAATGATCAAAGGGACCTTCAAAACTAATATTAATCGAATTTGGAACGAATCCCTGCAAAAAATCATCACAAGATCGGGTATCAAGCACCTGAATATCATCAACACTACAAAGCTTTTTAAACTTATTCAATGTTAATAGAGGCGGATTGGAAGGGAGTTGTTGTTGGATACCCGGGCGGGATTTTGGTTTTGCCTGCAATTGCTTTTGATTACACACTGATAAAAAACAAACGCAAAATAGTGAGATAAAAAATCTATACATATATTCTTATTTAAAAGGAATAAGCAGCTTTTCCAATTCCTCAATTTTACCATTATATATATTAAGGTCAACATTGCCCTGAATCCCTAGTACGGTACCTTTTTCAGAAAATTGCCAGAAAGTCCAATGCTCTTTGGGGTTCTCAACCCAAAAATTGTAATTTGCAATCCATAAGGTATAAGCTGCAAATTCCTTTTCCAGAAAATCACTATAAAACTTATCTCCGGAGTAAAGAATCGGTTTTACCTTATAATGGGCTTCTACTTCATTAAGCCAACGTCTTAGCCCAACTTTCAAACTATCCATAGATTGTTGTTTGGGATGCTCCTCAATATCCAAAACTGGCGGCAGATCACCAGGTTGAAGTTTAACCTTACGAATAAAATTTTTAGCCTGCTTTACTGAGTTCTCGTTGGGTCTGAAATAATGATAAGCACCTCTTAAAACCGCCCTATTTTCAGTTTTACTCCAGTTTCGGCTAAACTTATCATCGATTCCTCTCTCGCCCATCGTGGCCCGGATAAACACAAAGTCTATCGGAAAGTGATCATTGATTGTGTTTACATATTGCCAATCTATTTCTTCCTGATAGGCAGAAACGTCAATGCCAAACACTTTGTCGTCATGCTTACTCATAATCTCAATATTCCTGATATCGTATTTAGCCTCCTTTGTTAAGGACTTATCCTTAGAAGTAGCCACACGGAAATAATAGATAATTCCAGCTCGATAATGCCACAAGACAAGACATAGAAAGAATAAAAACATTCCTGCTACCATCCAAATCCACTTAGTCTCTCGAACCGGGCCTCCTTTTGTACCTGTTCTTTTTGTTTTTGATCGCTGTTGCGCCATAGCACGATGAAGTTACGGCAATAGCAATTAACTCGCAAAATTTTCGCAACAATTTATATTTTTGTATATGATCGTATACAACCCCAAAGACTGGCTTTCAGCAACTTTCAAATTACACAAATCAGACACCTTTAAAAAGTTACTGCCATTCCTTGTTTTAATTGCTTTTTATTCCTGGGCGATAGCCTTTGTAGAATTGGAATTCCTTAAATTAAATGAAAAGAGTTGGGTAAAGAATATTACCATCGTCCACAATCTCCTTGGTTTCGTCATATCGCTCTTACTTGTTTTTCGTACAAACTCGGCCTATGACCGTTGGTGGGAAGCCCGAAAACAATGGGGAACTTTAACGAATGTCAGTAGAGCCTTGTCCTACAAATTGAATGCAATGCTAGAAACAGATGATAAGGTTAACCGAAGTTTTTTTAGGAAAGCAGTACCGCTATTTGCTGAGACCCTTTATGATTTTTTAAGATCGGACTACACCAAGTTTATGCTAGATGAAAATGAACATCCCGAATTGAAGGCATTGGATAATAAAAAGCATGGACCAAACCAAGTGTCCAATATGATCTTTCATAAAATAAACGATCTTTATAAGGCCGGAACCATAAGTGGCGATCAACTTATTATCCTCAATGAGGAAATAGTTGCGATGACAAATGTCTGTGGTGCCTGTGAACGAATTAAAAACACGCCGATACCTTTGGCCTATAGTGCATTTATTAAGAAATTTATTATTTTCTATACCATGACCCTGCCCGTAGGTTATGTTTTTTCGATTGGTTATTTTGTTGTAATTGCTGTACCGTTTATCCTATATGTTTTGGCGTCCCTCGAATTGATTGGAGAATCCATTGAAGAACCATTTGGTATAGATCAAGACGATTTACCTATCGATAAAATTGCTGCCAATATCCGAAAGCATTGCCATGAAATTATACCTGCATAAGCTTTTAGAAAAATAATCTAGCTCATTTTCAAACGCTAAGCCTATCTCCGAGAAATAAGTTTTGTAAATCTATTCAGAATTTCTACTTTTGTCGCGGAGAGTTGGCAGAGTGGTCGAATGCGGCGGTCTTGAAAACCGTTAACTGTCACAGGTTCGGGGGTTCGAATCCCTCACTCTCCGCAGAAAAAGCCTTTCAGAAATGAAAGGCTTTTTGCATTTTACATGGTTCGGACCAAAGGCGTTGCCCATAGCTCAAATAATTTCATCTCAGATAAAACCTTCCGATACTACTCCACTTCGCTGATTCTATTATTTTTATTTTGCTTTTTGTGTAATAACTCGAATACTAGCACATCTAATAGACATAATATTCCAGACAATCAAGATTTCTAATTTTAAAATCAATTTTATGAACATTATATTTATGCGTATGAGTGAAAATCTGCTTAGTCATTTATTCAATCTGATCAAAGTCATAATCCTTGCGACCTTGCCGAAGATTCGGAGTACAACCTTTACGCAAAAATCACTGAACTGGATACAATTTTAAAATAATCCAATGACCAGCAAAGAGAATTTTGAGATTATCTATAAGGAATATGCGCCGACTATTCGCAAACTATGTCTCAGTTATACTGGAGACCGAGATAGCGCTGAAGACTTAATCCAAGAAACATTTATCACCGTATGGATGAAGATCGACAGTTTTCGCAATGATGCTAAGTTAAGTACCTGGATTTATAGAATAGCAATCAACAATTGCCTGATGAACTTGCGGAAAAAGAAACATGTCGAAAAGATATCTGACAGAACCTTCATTGAAATTCCTGAAGAAACATCGGATGAAAAAGTGCAACAAATCGATCTTCTATACACATGCATAAGTAAGCTAAAAGAGGCAGATAGAGTATTAATCACATTGGTAATGGATGAAAAACCTTATGAAGAAATAGCAGAAATTACTGGGATTACAGAAAACAATCTGCGTGTCAAAATTCATAGAATTAAAAAAGAATTAACAGAAATTTTCCATAAATATGCAAGACTTTAACGATTTAAAGCATCTTTGGAAACAAGATGATCAGAATGACATCGTGCCTCAGATTAAGCTGAGTAGAATCAAAAGTTTCCGTCAGGTACTGATCAGGAAAGAGATAATAGGTGCAATTTTATTATTAATCACTGGCATAGCCATTATTGCGTTAGTCTATTTTCTTGACTTTAGACATAAGACGCTAACCTTGTATAGTTCCCTCTTCATTGTATCTTTACTCTGTTTTACACAAGCTAGCTTAATGCTTACAACGGCAACTAAAATTAAACAAATCAGCGAAACGGCTATTCCAACCGAACACCTGCTGCAATGGCGGCAATTCAATATATTTAGAAAGAAAAGAATCCATTGGAACCTGCCTATTTACCATATACTCTTAAGTATAGCACTCTCAATCTATCTTTGGGAAATTCTACAAGGAGCTAATTCTACGTATTATCTTTTGGCTTACCTGCCTACCTACGGGTGGCTATTATTTTCTTATTTCTATATCGGCAAAAAGCAGCTTGCAAAAATTGATCAAGATATTAATGAAATTATTTCGCAATTAGAGGAATTGGAAAGGCAATTTGGTAATTAAAAAAGCTTCCTTATCACTCTTGTGATGGTTTCGTTCAAATAAATAGAATAAAAACCTCGGAAGCAAAGCATATGCTGTCAAAAGCTCCTTTGGATAGCTCTTATAATTTATTTGGCAACTTAAAAAATGCAAAAATAAACAGTTAATATTCAATAAGATTACCTTTCAAAAAATTGCCACATCCATTTAGTTAAAGAAAAATGCAAAATAAGTTTTGTAAATCTATTCAGAATTTCTACTTTTGTCGCGGAGAGTTGGCAGAGTGGTCGAATGCGGCGGTCTTGAAAACCGTTAACTGTCACAGGTTCGGGGGTTCGAATCCCTCACTCTCCGCAGAAAAAGCCTTTCAGAAATGAAAGGCTTTTTACGTATCACGGGGTTCGAACTTAAGTTGCGAGCAAAAGTTGGAACAATATCATTGCTTTTGCTAACTCCTTATATGGAACATGATTCTTCAAAAACCTGGAAAGTTTGCGCAAAAAAAACCGCATTTTCAATAAAATCTATGGAATCTTTCTACTTCCGACATCATACTTATGAGTGATAACAACAGTGTTAACCTAAAGAAGATGACCATGGCAGAATTAAACCAAAAAACACCAGAAACGGGAAAGAAAAAAATAAGAAGCAGAAAAATGGCTCCTAAAGTGGATCTGACTGCAATGGTAGACCTGGCCTTTCTCCTCATTACATTTTTTATGCTGACCACAACTTTAAATAAACCGTCAGCAATGGATATTGCTATGTCAGACAAAACCAAATCAGAAGTAGAAAGTCCAATTCTGATTGATGAGAACCGTACAGCAACACTGATTCTAGGCGAAGGAAAATTTATGTGGTATCATGGAGATTTCAAAAAACCTATCAGCTCTTCAAAAGTACCGGTAAATATCGAGAAAGAATTATCGACAGTTATTACACAACTAAAAGCAAAGATAAGTACCATGCCCAATACGAAGGATATGATTGTATTGATTAAACCTAGTAAAGAAGCACGTACAAAAGACCTTATTCAGACGATAGATCAATTAAAGAAACAGCGCATTTCGCGTTATGTGATAAGTAAAACACAAATTGAGGAAGAAAGAAAATTATTGGCTGCACTCTAGTTGAATTAAGGTTTAAATTACCTCAGCCAACCAGCCCCATGAATGTAGCCTATCAAACCAATTCTTCTTAAATTAATCGATTGATGTTAATATGTGCACAGACTCCGTTTCCCAATGAACTATAAGATAAAACAGGTCTACCGAAAGATCATGGCATGATGATCTTTCTGCAAATCCAAGACATTAAATTCATACGTGTCAATTATCTTTTATCAAGATTCTCCCAATAACGTTCCACAGTTTCCCTCACCTCTACTGGTAAAGATGAATAATTTTCAGAATACGTTGTCTGACTATAACCATCAGCTTCTTCAGCACGAAGGCGATAAAACTTATTTTTGTACAGGACTAAACCAATACAACTGAGCTGCTTCTGAACATTATCCTGTGGATGTCCTGAATAGACAAATAACGCATCCAATTTTCCATCTTTATCGGCATCAAAAAAAGCCTTTCGTGATTCCCAAACCGATGTTATTACCCCCGCTTCAGAAATTGTCTCAGCAGTTACAACCTTCCACCTGCCGTCGACTTGCTGAAAATGCTGCACATAAAGATTATCAGGATTTGCGCCACGTTCGTCTTTTGAAAAAACAATGTAATTATCTTCCTTAGGCGTTTGGATACGCTCCACTTGCAATACCCGTTTGCCTTTAAATGGGAAATTAGAGGCCTGAAAATTTTCCTTATTGATCGAAATTGTTGTAATCTGCGCTTCTGCAGTATAAAATCCCACCGACAATAGGATTAAAAAGACGTACTTTCCCATATGTTCTCCCTTAGTATGGATTCAATTTACTGACAATAAAAGGAAAATACAAAATTTTAGCCAGCCTTCTTTACATCCGAGTGATATCGTTCTCCATAAATGTTACTATATTTAGGGTATAAAAAAACACGATGAATAAGTTTTTTACCAACATTTAAATCTTATTCACAAGCTAGATTGTACGTTGATGAAACAGGACATCCAAACTCTCGATGACATTAAATTATTAGTAGATGAGTTCTACCGTATAGTGCGTAGCGACACAACGATAGGATCTATTTTTCAGGATCGTATCCAAAACAATTGGGCTGTACACCTCGAGAAAATGTACACTTTTTGGCAAACGCTTCTATTGGATCAACACAGTTATTTTGGCAGCCCTTTTCCTCCGCATATGAATTTACCCATAGAAGAAAAACATTTCGCCCAATGGCTCAAACTATTTGAAGCAACGGTGGACGACTTATTTGCTGGTGAAAAAGCACAAGAGGCAAAATGGCGTGCACAGAAAATGGCTCAGATGTTCCAGTTCAAACTTGACTATCTAAATGCTAACCCCAACAAGAAACCTTTAATATAAAAAAGCTTTAAAGGCAAACATTAAATAAATGCTACCATAAAAAATAATTACAAAAGAATTTTTAGAAAAACATAAAAGGCCCTTGGGGATAATCCAAGGGCCTTATCAGGGGCAAAACCAACTTTATGCTTTTTCTTCTTTTAATGAAGAGGTTTCTTTTTTAGACTCTTTTTCTTCAAAGCCCGAACGTAGGATTTCATCCCATAAGGAAGAGCTTACACCAAATCCTTTTTCCGGATCAGAATAATGGTGCAACATGTGATGTTGCTTGATACGCTTGAAAATACCGCTCTTAAAATTAGCATGATGCATCGCATAATGACATTCGTCATAAATTAAATAGCCCACCATAAAACCTGAAAAAAAGCAAGCCAGAACAAATTCATTTGAGAAAAACAATGTGAATCCGAGATACACCAAGGCGGCAAGTGGGATACTCGCTGAAAGCGGCATCACCAAGCGCATACGGTCCCTAGGAAAATCATGATGCACACCATGGAAAATAAAAGCCACTCTTTTCCCCCACTCTGTCGTGGGATGATAGTGAAATACCCACCGATGTAGAGCATATTCAAAAGCAGTCCAAAAAGCCAAGCCAAAAACAAAATACCCAATGTATGTTAAGAAGGGAATATCTCCCCAAACTAAAGCTTTGTACGAAAAGAAAGCCACCACAGGTACATAGAAAATCAAAGGTACACTCCAATGCACTTTCGTCAATGACTCCAAAAAGTCATTTTTGAACATGCGCGTAGACTCCGTTGAATT
This sequence comes from Sphingobacterium sp. 2149, assembly GCF_031455655.1. Lineage (NCBI taxonomy): Bacteria > Pseudomonadati > Bacteroidota > Sphingobacteriia > Sphingobacteriales > Sphingobacteriaceae > Sphingobacterium > Sphingobacterium sp. 2149. The sequence goes on from NZ_JAVDTD010000015.1 coordinate 127,637, forward strand.
TGAAACATAATTACGCTTCGCCATAATACTATTTTTATTATTATTCCCCAACAAAAATAACTATTTCAGGCACAAATAAAGAAGGTTTCTGACTAGAAAAACAAAACTACTGACCTTTTTAATAAAAAGGTTAAACAATAAATACTTTAACATTGGGCTAAACCCTTTTTATTTGATCTTTTATGTCAGATTTCAGTTCAATTTATAAAAATTCAATAAAATCAACAGATGGTAAAATTGACAAATCCAAGACAGTTTAGCTTATTTAAAGTTGACTGTGCCCCCCGCCATTTTCTTCTCTACACGTTGTTCTGGTTTTCCATAGACATCAATGATACCACCGCCGCGCGTTTTTGTTTCAATGGAATCAGCGGCATAGACATCTGCTTTACCGCCACCATTGACAGTAACCATAGTAGTGGAAGTCTTAAAATCTTTCCCCTCATATTTGCCTCCAAAATTCGAGATAATCTCTTGTTTGTTTGCCTTTCCATACAGCGCTATTGTCGCACCCGAAGTTACTTTGATCTCAGCTGTTTTTACGTCAGCATACAGATCTACCAGCCCGCCCTCAGAAGCATATACCTTTAAGTGATCGGCCGAAATTGTATTATCTGTGGTCGCAAATACCTTAGCGCCCTTTTTCGCTTCAACATTGCCCAAAGTTTTATAATATACTTTAACAGATATATTGCCTCCTTGAAGCATATTCAACGCATTCATTTTCAACACCAAGGATCCGTTGGTGTTCACGACCTTAACATTCTCGTGATTTTGTCCTTCAAAGGTTACCAAAGACTCATTTGATTTAATCAGCTCAACCTGAATCTTGTCGGTCGCTAATACTGAAGAAAAATCGCCAACATTTTGCTTTATCTGCCCAAAGCTAACTTGGGCCATTAATAAAAGTATTACACTAACTCCTAAAAATTTCATATTTATTTGACTTTTTATTGTTGATTGTCAAAAAACAAGCCAATTACCATCAAAAACGATATATTTAACCTATTTTGACATAAAAAAACGCCCTCTCTGAGGGCGTTTTTTCTATGCTATTCTTTTCTTGGATTACAGTTTACTATTTACATCTACAGCGTTCAAGTCAGCGAATGCTTCTTTCAAACGGGCAACAAATGCTTCCTCACCTTTACGCAACCACACACGCGGATCGTAATATTTTTTATTTGGCGAATCAGTTCCTTCTGGATTACCGATCTGTCCTTGCAAATAGTCGTGATTTTTGGCTTCGTATGCTCTAACACCTTCCCAGAACGCCCATTGCATATCTGTATCGATATTCATCTTGATTGCACCGTACGAAATCGCTTCTGCAATTTCTTCAGGAGAAGAACCAGAACCACCGTGGAATACGAAGTTTACAGGCTTCTCAGCAGTAAGATTATATTTCTCACGAATATATTCTTGTGAATTATGTAATATAACTGGTTGCAATTTCACATTACCTGGTTTGTAAACACCATGAACATTACCAAATGCAGCTGCCACTGTAAATTTGTCAGATACTTTAGACAATTCTTCAAAAGCATAGGCAACCTCTTCCGGTTGGGTATACAGTTTTGAACTATCTACATCCGAGTTGTCAACACCGTCTTCTTCACCACCTGTAACACCTAACTCAATTTCTACAGTCATCCCTAGTGGTTTCATTCGAGCCAAGTATTTTGCCGAAATTTCAATGTTTTCCTCAATAGGTTCCTCAGAAAGGTCCAACATATGCGAAGAAAACAATGGTTTACCATGTTGAGCAAAGAATTTTTCACCAGCATCCAACAAGCCGTCAATCCAAGGTAAAAGTTTCTTAGCGGCATGATCCGTATGCAAAATAACAGCTACACCGTAATGCTCCGCTAATAAATGAACATGCTGAGCTGCAGACACCGCTCCCAATACACAAGCTTGTAAATTATCATTGTTCAAGGTTTTACCAGCATAGAATTGTGCGCCACCATTTGACAATTGAATAATTACAGGAGAATTTACTGCTTTTGCAGTTTCCATAACCGCATTGATAGAATTTGTCCCGATAATGTTTACCGCAGGCAAAGCGAACTTATGTTTCTTCGCAACTTCAAACAACTCTTGTACTTGATCTCCTGTCAATACACCTTTAAAATCTTTTAGGCTCATATTTTTGTTATTGATTTATTTTAATCTTTCATGAAACTTGAAGCTACTAAATTATTAAAAATTATTATTACTTCCTAATTTTAACAGTGTACTAAATACACTATGATTTGCACAAAATGTAAAGTCTTGACTTTTCAAAAGAAATGTAACAATCAGATTTTTAGGAAACTTTCACATTCTTCCCTACTTCATAATTAGATCAAAACAAACTATCCACTACTCGAATTGAATTTGTTAGTCTGCGCCGCAAGAATATCCTGAAGTACAAATTATTAAAAAAATGAAAGAGGATTGATTAAATTTGGATTCACTAAATTGTATCTCTTATGCTACACGTATACGGTATCAAAAATTGCAACACAGTAAAAAAAGCACTTACATGGCTGAAAGATAATAATGTTCCATTTGAATTCCATGATTTTAAAAAAGAAGGTGTAAGTGAAAATAAATTAAAAGAATGGGAGACTCATGTAGATTGGGAAGCTCTAGTAAACAAAAAGGGAACAACATGGAAAAAGTTGTCACAAGAAACGCAAAATCAGGTCGTTGATAGTGTAAGTGCAAACAAGCTCCTCCAAGAAAACACCAGTATGATTAAACGTCCTATTGTTGAATATAACAAAGGCATAATATTGGGATTTAATGAAGCAGAATATGTAACAAATTTAAAATAGATTTAGGCAACTCTCATGGGCGGAGGCTTAGAAAAGCCTTCAATTATCCAAAATAAGCCCTTCAGTTTTCCTTTTATCCGTTAACTTTTGAAACGCACATTGCGTTTTTTTGGCTCAATCTACTTTTCATTGTATATTGGAGGACATAAATATAATTTAAATAAAAGTATGATGAAAAGAATTGCACTGGCTTCCTTAAGCCTTTTGGCGTTGAGCCATGCTTTACCTGCCTTTTCACAGGAGAAAACATCCAACTACAGCTATACCGAAGCCTTTGCTCCTCTATTCTTTAAAAACAATGGAAATGACTATCGCTCGGCTTCCGGAAAACCAGGACCGGCGTACTGGCAAAATGCAGCAGACTACAAAATACAGGCTTCGCTGAACGATCAAAACGATCAAATTACAGGTTTTGTTGAGATTACATATAGTAACAATAGTCCAGACAATATGGATTATCTCTGGTTACAATTAGATCAAAATATGTTTTCGCAATATGGGCGTGGTCAATTGATCTCCCCATTGACCAGCAGTCGTTACGGTGATGGCAACTCGACATTTGACGGCGGATATCAGATCCAATCCGTTACCGATGCCAACGGAAGCGCAATCGAGCATATTATTAACGACACACGTATGCAACTTAGACTTCCTACATCTTTGAAGAGTAAGGGCGGAAAAATAACATTTAAGATTAAATACCAATATACAGTGCCAAAGTATGGTGCGGATCGCACAGGGATACTTGATACGAAAAACGGTAAAATTTATGCTATTGCACAGTGGTTCCCAAGACTTTGCGTTTATGATGATATTCGGGGATGGAATACCCTTCCTTATACCGGACCCGGTGAATTTTATCGGGAATTTGGAAATTACCAGGTTGAAATCACCACCCCAGCTAATCATATGGTTGTTTTGGGCGGCGAATTGTTAAATCCACAAGAAGTATTTACGCCCGAACAACTCAAAAGATACCAACAAGCGCAACGCAGCGACGAGACTGTAATTATCCGATCTGCCGACGAAGTTAACGACAAAAACTCGCGCCCCATTAAGAAAAACTTAACCTGGAAGTATCAACTTAATAATGCTCAAGACATCGCCTGGGCATCTTCTACAGCATTTATACTCGACGGTGCGAAGATCAATCTGCCTAGTGGAAAAAAGGCTCTAGCTTTGTCAGCTTATCCAGTAGAAAGCAACAGCAACAATGCCTGGGAACGCTCTACAGAATATACGAAAGCCGCTATTGAGATCTATTCAAAAAGCTGGTTTGAATATCCCTATCCATTAGCTGTCAATGTCGCTTCCAATGTTGGTGGAATGGAGTATCCTGCCCTTTCATTTTGTGGCCATCAGGCCAAAGCGGGATCCCTATGGGGAGTCACCAACCACGAATTTGGTCATAATTGGTTTCCAATGATTGTTGCCTCCAATGAACGTGAGCATGGATGGATGGACGAAGGGTTTAATACATTCATAAATGAACTTGCGACAAAGGAATTTAATAATGGCGAATATTACCGCAGTCAGGCAAGCAGATCTTACATATTTACGGCTCGTAATCTAGAACCAATCATGAGTACACCTCAAAATATGAAAGAACGTAATATTGGGGCTCTTGTCTATTACAAACCGGCTTATGGGCTTAAATTATTGCGAAACGAAATTATTGGTTCTGAGCGATTCGATTATGCCTTTAAAAAGTACATCCAAGATTGGGCATACAAACACCCGACTCCTGAGGATTTCTTCAAATCCATTGAAAATGGTACTGGAGAAAATCTAAATTGGTTCTGGCGCGGCTGGTTTGTCAACAACTGGCAAATGGACCAAAGTATAAAGTCTGTTTCCTATGTCAACAACAATCCTAAATTTGGTGCCCTTGTTACCATTGAGAACTTGGAAAAATTGCCGATGCCCGTGACTGTGGAAGCAACAACCATATCCGGAAAGAAGATACGTAAAAAACTGCCAGTGGAAATATGGGAAAGGAACACGGTATGGCAGTTTAAAATACCAACCGCAGAATCATTACAATCTGTACAAATAGATCCAGACATGGTGATGCCGGATAAGAATCCTGACAATAACTCATGGAAAGCAAATTAGCCAATTTCAAATTGTATTCTTTATTTTTGATTAAAGAACGATCATGGATATAGGTTGATAAACAAAACAGTAAATACACTGTTCATATATAGATTGAAAGTACATAACTATAACTATTCGAATGAAAATATTACAAGCGATTCTAAGCTACTCACTTCTTATGCTAATGAGTGGACATCTCATTGCACAGGAAAAGACAAAGGGAATTATTATGGAACTTGTCAGCGGTGAGAAAATCGAGGCTGCACAAATTCAAAATCTAAGAACAAAGGCTGAAGCACAGACTAACAGAGATGGCTCATTTGCTATTGATGCCGCGATTAACGACCTGCTTTTGATTAAAGCAGTGGGTTATGAACAAGACACGGTCTTTATTTACGATAATAGCCTGCGGAGAATCTATTTGAACAGAATGAATAATGTAATTCAGCTGAATGAAGTTGTTGTCGAAAGGATGACTGATAGTAGACTTGCTACTGAAATACAACGCGAAAAGACTGCAGGAAAATATTCGGACGCAACTCAGAACCGCGGGGGCATACGGATTTCTCCAAGTCGTATATTTAGTAAAGAGGGAAAACAAGCCCGTTCAAATTATAAGCTTCTGGTAGCTGAACTCGAGAAGAGAGCAGTTGATAGAAAATTTACAGAGAATCTGATTAGAGAATTGACTCCACTCAATGGGTCGGACCTAGCCCTGTTTAAGGAAAGGTTTAGACCTTCCTATAAATTTATTCAAAACAGCAGCCAAGAGACGCTGAAGGTCTATATCATGGATAGCTATAAAAAATTTAACGAGAAAAAATAAAAAACAAACACTTTTATCACGTGATTGTCAGAAGGTTTTAAACTGTAATAATTTTTATTTCAGTTTAAAACCTTTTCTGTTACTTTGTGTTATAATTTAGAAAAATCAGCAGAGGATGTTACACAACTTGAGGTTCGCAACAGCATTACACATTATGGTTCTGGCACAGTTAGAAGAGTCAAATCAATGGCTTTCTTCTGAATATATTGCGTCAAGCATCCAAGTCAATGCAAGTGTGGTTCGCAAAGAAATTGCATCTCTCAAAACAGCATCTTTACTGACAAGTAAAGAAGGTAAGGGCGGCGGTATTCGCATAAATCCCGAGAATCCAACGATTACCTTGGCTGATATTTATATCAGCACCAAGCAAACCGATTTCGGCGGGAAATTTAACAGTCCCAATCCGGCCTGTATTGTGGGCAAAAATATCAACTCCAAACTCCAGGACCTGTATCAGGAAGTCGACACTGATATTGTACAGCGTTTGGAAAAGATAACCCTGGCTGATTTTAGCAAAACATTTAATTAAAGGAAGCATGAAAGTAGCAGTAATTGGATCCACAGGATACGTAGGATCTCATCTCGTAAAAGAATTGGTAGACCGTAACTATGACGTAGTCGCCATCGCCCGCCACATCGAAAATATTCCATCGAGTGAAAAAGTAACCAAACTCCAAGTAGATATCAATGATAATAATCAATTGGTTTCTGCCCTAAAGGGTGTTGATGTTGTTGTTTCGGCTTTCAATGCCGGATGGACCAATCCTAATCTTTATGAGGATTTTACAAAAGGTGCATTGGCCATCCAACAGGCTGTTAAAGATGCCGGTATCAATCGTTTCATTGTTATTGGTGGTGCAGGAAGTTTATTGATTGATGGAAATAGACTGGTCGATTCACCGGATTTTCCCAAAGAAATTAAACCTGGGGCATTAGCTGCAGCAGATTATCTGAATACCATCCAGAAAGAAGATCAACTTACCTGGACCATGTTTAGTCCTGCTATAGAAATGAATTCCCATGCTGGTGGAACACGTACCGGAAAATACCGCACAGGTCTTGATGCTCCGGTATTTGATCAGGATGGTCGTTCTAGATTATCAGTAGAGGATCTTGCTGTAGCAATAGCAGACGAAATTGAGAACAAACAATTCCTCAATAAACGCTTTACAGCAGCGTATTAGAACCCAAACAAGCATTTGATTCAGATTTTATTACAAAAGGGAGGAGCAATCTTCCCTTTTTTCATTGAGATCATTTATATTTGACATTAATTAAACAATTAAAAAGCTAAATAATCGTAAAGAATTAATCCTATGCTATTTAAAAAATCGATTCCTCAACTGATTGCTGAGGCAAATGAAAATGGAGAACACACGCTAAAGAGGACATTGTCCAGCTCAGGCCTTATCGCCCTCGGTGTCGGGGCCATCATTGGGGCAGGACTTTTCTCCCTAACAGGGATTGCCGCTGCTGAAAATGCAGGCCCAGCTGTTATCCTATCTTTCATTATCGCAGCAGTAGGCTGTGGATTCGCAGGTCTTTGTTATGCCGAATTTGCCTCTATGATCCCTGTTGCGGGAAGTGCTTACACATATTCCTACGCCACAATGGGTGAATTTGTCGCCTGGATAATCGGCTGGGATCTCGTCCTAGAATATGCACTAGCAGGAGCTACAGTAGCGGTCAGTTGGTCCCAATATTTCAACCAGCTCCTGATGATATTTCATATCCAGCTCCCCGACACCCTGCTCAAAGGCCCTTGGGAAGGTGGTGTAGTCAATCTGCCGGCCATCATTATTGTTTGTTTACTATCGCTGTTACTGATGCGTGGCACACAGGAATCATCCCGTGTAAACAATATATTGGTTATCTTAAAAGTCGGTGTTGTATTGATTTTTATCGCCCTGGGATGGAGCTTTATCAATCCTGCAAACCACGATCCATTTATCCCTGTAAATGCTGGTGAAGAGCTTGTAAAAAGTGGACAACAAAGCTTCTGGTCATTTTTAAAGAGTGATGACTTCGGTCACTTTGGTATCAGTGGTGTATTGCGCGCTGCTGGGGTTGTCTTTTTTGCATTCATCGGCTTTGACGCGGTGAGTACAGCTGCCCAGGAAGCGAAAGACCCAAAAAAGGGCATGCCAATAGGTATCATCGGATCGTTAATAATCTGTACACTTTTGTATGTTTTATTCTCCTACGTAATGACAGGTATCGAAAACTATACCATGTTTAAAGGTGATGCTAAACCAGTTGCCACAGCTTTCGCTAAGACAGGTTATCATTTTCTGAATACAGCCTTGATTATTACGATTATTGCAGGATACACTTCAGTTATTCTTGTCATGCTACTTGGTCAGAGCCGTGTATTTTATTCGATGAGTAAAGATGGTTTGCTTCCAAAGATATTTTCCGATCTATCCAAAAGACAGACACCCTGGAAAACCAATGCTATTTTTATGGTATTCGTCAGTATATTCGCAGGTTTCGTTCCGGTTTCAGACCTGGGACATATGGTAAGTATTGGTACACTGTTTGCCTTCACATTAGTTTGCGTCGGCATTTTAGTGCTCCGCAAAACTGATCCTAATTTGGAGCGACCATTTAAAACACCATTAGTACCTTTTGTTCCGGTCATGGGCATCTTAGTTTGTATTTTAATGATGGCTTCGTTGCCAATAGAAAGTTGGGAGCGTCTGGCCATCTGGCTTGCTATAGGATTATTGATTTACTTCGTGTATGGTAAAAAACATAGTGTCATCAGAAAACGACATCAAGATAAACAAAATATAGTTTAAACAAAGTAGGCTTCTTATAAAGAAGCCTACTTTGTTTAAAAAGATCACTAACACATCTAAACTACAACGCGCTTAGTTTAAAATATCCGTTAGATATAATATCCTCTTCCCGATCGGCATTTGGTCTAATTTGAATACCATACTTACATCTATCAACTTGCGATAATAGATCTTCTATCTCATAAATATCATCAACATCCAAGCCATACTTATCATCAATATGCGCCGAACTATGATGCTTCCAAAAGGCAGTGCGTTTCGCCTTTTCAGTCGCTTTCGCCAAATTAGAAGCGACGATAAGCTCCTTGTAATGAAACTCATCAAATTCATTTGGCTTGTACCCTCCTAAATTGACAAAAAATAACTTTAATTCGGAATCATTAGTTTGTTCATCGCTCCTCTCAACAACGTTGATTTCATACTCTCCGACCTTATGCACAATACGGTAAGCATCAATGTGAATTTTACCATCAGCCTCTGACCAAAAATCTTTAATTGGATCGACAAAATCTTTGAGCTCATCACCAATTCCAAAGAAAATATCATGCTGCTCTGTTCGCCTATTTTTCGGTTTACAGCCGATCAAAATCATAAATAATCTCATAATATACTAATCAGTTTTTCACTATCTCTGTTAAAATATCCTGTTTATTTTCATCAGTGTTCATACATAAGAATCATGAATATTTCATAACTTAAGCCCTGTAAACAATAAAAGTAACTATTATCCATCACATTCAACATGTATTATACGTTAACAATGCGCAAAATATTCCTATTATCCACTTTAGTTTTTTTATCACTATCATCGTTTGGGCAAAGGCCCTCCACCGATAAAAAACTTGAATCGAAAATAATACAGCTGATTCAAGGTTTTCGGGGTGATGTTGGCATTTATGTACATCATCTCAAAAAAAATAAAGAGGTCAATATTCAGGCTGACAGCATTTTCCCTACCGCCAGTATTGTCAAAATACCTATTTTAGTTGGCATATTTGATAAAATTGAAAAAGGTGAGTTACAGCTTGATCAGCAACTGGTTTACCGCAGTAATCAAAAATATGGTGGCTCTGGGCTCATGCAATTTTTTAAGGACAGTACAGAAGTGGACCTGAAAACCTTAATTGGTCTTATGTTGTCATATAGCGATAATGTAACCAGTATCTGGAATCAGAAACTCGCAGGGGGTGGGGGCGCAATCAATAAATTAATGACCGACCTTCGACTAGTGCACACGCTCGTCAACTCACAGACTGAGGGGCGAAAATCGGATTGGGAAAGATATGGTTGGGGGCAGACAACCCCCAAGGAGATGGCTGATTTGGTGACATTGATCCGAGAAGGAAAAGTTGTGTCTGCAAAATCTTCCGATCAGATGTATCGCCTTCTGGGAAATATGTTCTATGATGGGCGAGGGCTTTCACAAATCCCGGCAACTGTGAAAACCGCATCGAAAACAGGATCTCTAGACGATGTGCGTAATGAGGTTATTCTAGTCAATGCACCGAAGGGAGATTATGTTTTCAGTATATTCACCAAGAATAATGCTGATAAAAGTTGGGGAAAAACCAATGAAGCTGAAATCCTCACTCGGAAGCTTTCAAAATTACTATGGGATTATTATCAATAAAAATCAAGCTTATACTATAAAAATGAAACTATATAATAAAGGGACACGGTATAATGTGTCCCTTTATTATATCAATAAGGTCCAATATAGTATTTAGTTCTTTAATGCTTCACCGACATTCTTAGCTTTTCGGCTTATATCGTCACCAACCTTTTTGGAAGCATCTTTTACATCGTTAGCAGCATCTTTCGTACCGGTAGCGACATCATTTGCAACATTCTTCGTGCCTTGAGCGACATCTTTTGCAGCATCTTTTGTTTTATCAACTGCTGTGTTCGTTGCATCTACTGTTGCATCTTTCGCGTCTTTTAACCCTTCTTTTACATCCTCTCCAGCATTACGCAATGCTGTTTTAGTTTTTTCCCATGCCGTATTTGCTTCTTCCGAAGCTGCACGAGCTTTTTCTTCAGCTGCTTTATCGCCTTTCGCAATAGCTTCATCCAAATCCTTTTTTGCCTGTTCTGCTTTCAAACGCGCATTTTCTTCCGCATTTTTTAAATCTGCGATCGCCGCATCTACATGCTCACCGACTGTTTGTGCCGAATCTGTCGCTGTAGTGTCTTTTTTCTCCGAATTGTTGCAAGAAGACATTACCAATGTTCCTGCCACGACTGCTAAAAATGCAATTTTTTTCATTATATATTGATTGATAAGTGTAGTTATTCAAATGCTCATTAGAGCACATATATGAATATACAACTTCTATGCCAAATAGAAAAATTATTGCTTTGGATAGATTGTTCCTTTCGCCGCTTCTAATGTATTTTTCAGTAAACCCACGATAGTCATTAGCCCAACTCCACCAGGTACAGGTGTAATCCACGATGCCTTAGGAGCAACATTTTCAAAATCAACATCACCATATAGCTTAAAGCCGGATTTCGTTTCTGTAGAAACCTCTCTGTTGATACCTACATCGATAACGACAGCACCTTCTTTAACCATGTCTGCGGTAACAAAATTTTTCTTTCCGATTGCTGCGACAACTATATCACCACGCAAAACCTCTGTGCTAAGGTCTTTTGTGCGACTATGTGTTAAGGTAACAGTACAATTACCTGGATTGGAATTCCGTGCTAACAATATACTCATTGGCGATCCCACAATATTGCTTCTTCCAACAACTACTGCATGTTTTCCTGCTGTTTCAATTTTACAATAATCCAACATCAACATAATACCATATGGTGTAGCAGGAATAAAACAGGGAAGATTACGCTGCATACGACCGAGGTTGATGGGGTGGAATCCATCTACATCTTTACGGTAATCAATTGCTTCGGTAACTTTATCCGGATCAATATGTTTTGGTAAAGGCAACTGAACAATCAATCCATCAATAGACTCATCCTGATTGATTTCTTTGATCTTTGCAATCAACTCTTCCTGAGTAATGCTTTCGTCATAGCGAATGTTCGTTGATTCAAAGCCGACCAACTGACAATTGCGCATTTTACTAGCCACATAGGTTTCGCTACCACCATCATTACCAACGAGTATAGCAACCAAATGAGGTTTACGACCAGTCTGTGCTGTAAACTCAGCAGCATCCAACGCAATTTGCTCTTTAATTTTTTCGGAAACTAGTTTACCATCTAATAGATTCATGTTTAGGAGATTTTATTGTATTTAAAAGGAGCTCTTGAGCTCCTTTATTATTGTGTTATTTTATTAATCTAATTTCAATACCGCCATAAATGCAGATTGCGGAATCTCTACGTTCCCAACCTGACGCATGCGTTTCTTACCTTTCTTTTGTTTCTCCAAAAGCTTACGCTTCCGGGAGATGTCACCACCATAACATTTTGCTGTAACATCTTTACGTAAAGCGGAGATCGTCTCACGTGCGATGATCTTTGCGCCGATTGACGCTTGGATACGAATTTCAAATTGTTGACGTGGTAACAGTTCTTTTAGTTTTTCACAGATCTTTTTACCAAAATCATAGGCGTTACTCCGGTGTATCAACGACGACAAGGCATCTACAGGTTCATCGTTCAGGCGGATATCCAATTTTACCAGATCTGACTTACGGTAACCGATCTGGTGGTAGTCGAATGAAGCATAACCCTTTGATATTGTTTTCAACTTATCATAAAAGTCAAATACAATTTCTCCCATGGGCATCTCAAAAACCAATTCAACACGATCCGAAGTTAGATAATGTTGATTCATAATCGTTCCACGTTTTTGGATACAAAGTGACATAATTGGTCCTACGAAATCCGATTTCGTAATAATATTAGCTTTGATATAAGGTTCTTCAATTGAATCCAATTTACTTGGATCAGGCAGATCAGATGGGTTATGTACGATCACTTCCTCTTGATCCTTGGTCATATAAGCCTTATAGGATACGTTGGGAACCGTCGTGATAACGGTCATATCAAACTCACGCTCCAGACGTTCCTGAATAATCTCCATGTGGAGCATACCCAAGAAACCACAACGGAAGCCGAAACCCAAGGCTGCTGACGACTCTGGTTCAAACACCAAAGAAGCATCGTTTAACTGCAAACGGTGCATCGATTCACGCAACTCCTCATAATCCTCGGTATCGACAGGATAAATACCCGCAAAGACCATCGGCTTCACCTCTTCAAACCCTTGGATAGCCTCAGAACAAGGTCTATCCTTCTGCGTAATGGTATCCCCAACTTTCACCTCACGCGCTTCCTTAATACCAGAAATGATATAGCCGACATCACCTGTCTTAATGACTTCTTTAGGTACTTGATTTAACTTCAGTGTCCCAATTTCATCGGCAAAATATTCTTTCCCAGTAGCGACAAATTTCACGCGGTCGCCCTTTCGGATCTCACCATTTTCAACTTTAAAATAAGCCATGATACCACGGAATGAGTTGAAAACTGAGTCAAAAATCAACGCTTGCAAAGGTCCATCAGGATCGCCCACCGGATGTGGGATACGTTCCACAATAGCTGTTAAAATATCCGCAACGCCAAGACCTGTTTTTCCCGATGCAGGAATAATCGCATCCCGGTCACCACCGATCAAATCCACAATCTGATCTTTTACTTCTTCTGGCATAGCACCTGGAAGGTCCATTTTATTGAGGATCGGAATGATTTCCAGATCATGTTCCAACGCGAGGTATAAATTTGAAATCGTTTGTGCTTGAATACCTTGAGATGCGTCCACGATTAATAAAGCGCCTTCGCAAGCAGCAATTGAACGCGAAACCTCATAGGAAAAATCCACATGCCCTGGGGTATCAATCAGATTCAAAATATATTCCTGACCATCTTTGGTATAATTCATTTGGATGGCGTGACTCTTGATTGTAATACCACGTTCACGTTCCAAATCCATATTATCAAGTAATTGTGCCTGTGCCTCACGCTGACTAATGGTATTGGTATACTCTAAAAGGCGGTCTGCCAAAGTACTTTTGCCATGGTCAATATGCGCAATAATACAGAAATTACGAATGTGCTTCATATAGGATTTTTAAACTCTTTTGCTAAAAGGCAAAGATACCTTTTTTTATATATATTTATATAAACTAGCTTTATTTTAGTTAGCGCCGGGCGATGAGATCGAATAAGGCGTAATCTCCTTCAAGATCAGCACCATAATAGGGCTTCGCTATTCAGCAATAGTATATAAAAAATGTTTTTGATTTCGCGTGACATTATCTCTGTCCCAAGAAATCCGCTCTCCAAATTGCTCTGAACGAATTGGGCAGTTGCCAACCTGACAATATTGGCAACATTGTGGAAGACAAGGGTCAGCATGCACAAAAAATTCGGTCCGCACCGACATCTCGTCATTAACGACCTTGTCCACTGCAGATATTTCATCATGTACCTGGGTGAGGTCAAGATAACGGGGGAGTGTAAGATGACAATCGACGTGAAGCTCATTTCCATAGCGCTGTACACGAAGATTATGGACATCAATCCATTCATCTTTCCTGTTGCTTTCCAAAATGTTAACAACATCCCGCACGAGCGCTGTATCCGATTCATCCATCAACCCACCAATCGATTGGCGAAGTAACTTATAACCATTAAACAGAATAAAAAGTCCCAGCATAACTGAGATGACAACATCGATCCATTGAAAACCAGTCAGTTTCATCAACAATAGCCCCAATATCAATCCGACCGTGCTATACGCATCAACCTGCAAATGCTTTCCATCCGCCACCAAAGTAATTGATCCCAATGCCCGACCGCGCCTCATGATATAAAACCCCACTACAAAATTTATCACAGATGTCATACCAATCAAATAAATCCCTTGTTCAAGATGTGTTAACGCTGCAGGAAAGAAAAGATTGTAACAGGCTTTGGCTAGGATAATTGCACCCGCTATAAAAATAAGTCCACCTTCCAAATATACCGAAAAGAACTCCACTTTACCGTGTCCATAAGGATGATTCTCATCCCTAGGCTGAGCTGAAAGATAAATACTATAAAATGCAAAACCAGAAGCGACCACATTAACAATACTTTCCGCCGCATCTGTAAAGATTGCACTGGAATCTGTTAAAAAATAGGCGAAAAATTTCACGACCATCAAACCTATCCCGGTGAAAAGCGATAATAAGACCAATCTTCTTTGTCTTGACATGATGCTGTAATCTTAATAAAAACTTATATGAGGAAACCACGAAAATGATGCCCTGCCAATATTTTGTGAGCGCAAAGGTAAAGATATAAAGGCAGATCATATCGATTAGTTTTACACAGGTGAAGTCAAGAAAAAAATAAATAACTGCGCTAAATCGCTTCAACAGCCCTTTTATTAAAAATGCTCAATAAAAGAGTTGCTTTTGTTTGTAAATTCTCAAAAATAAAGGAGATTATTTGCAACGTATATAATATCTTTGTCTTATCATGAGCACATCATCATACTTATCAGACAGGATAAATAATTTGTCCGAATCGGCTACACTTAAAATGACCAAGTTGGGCCGCGAATTAGCAGCGAAAGGCGTTAATGTAATTAGCCTTAGCGTAGGTGAACCTGATTTCAATACACCTGAGCATGTAAAAGATGCAGCGAAAAAAGCCCTAGATGAAAACTGGACGCGTTATTCGCCTGTACCAGGATACCCTGAACTTCGCCAGGCAATTGTAAACAAGTTGAAGACAGAAAACAATTTAGATTATGATATTTCTCAAATTGTTGTTTCCACGGGTGCAAAACAATCCCTGTCTAATGTGATTCTGACCTTAATCAATCCAGGTGATGAGGTGATTATACCAACACCATATTGGGTATCGTATTCAGAAATGGTCGTTTTAGCAGAAGGTAAATCGGTATTTATCAATACTGAAATCGACAATAACTTTAAGATTACACCGGATCAATTGGAGGCGGCAATTACACCAAGAACCAAATTGTTTATGTTCTCTTCGCCAAACAACCCTACTGGAACTGTCTATAGCAAGGATGAATTAGCTGCATTGGCCCAAGTTTTCGAAAAACATCCTCAGGTATTTATTCTATCTGATGAAATCTATGAACATATCAACTTTGTCGATAAACACGAATCCATCGCCCAGTTTGAAAGCATCAAAGATAGAGTGATCATCATCAATGGTTTTTCAAAAGCATTTGCAATGACTGGATGGCGCTTAGGCTATATCGCTGCCAACAAAACCATTGCTGCCGCAAATGATAAATTACAGGGACAGACAACCTCAGGTACCTGTTCAATTTCTCAACGTGCCGGTATTGTCGCGTATGAACAAGGATTAGAGTCTGTCAATAAAATGAAAGAAGCTTTCGCTCGTCGTCGCCAATTGGTATACGATCTATTGACTGAAATCCCAGGTGTAAGAACAAATCTACCAGAAGGTGCATTCTATTTCTTCCCTGAAATCTCTTCGTTCTTCGGTAAAAAAGACCAAGATGGCAATGTCATCAAGAACTCATCTGATTTGGCCTTGTACTTATTGAATGTTGGCCACGTAGCGACAGTAGGTGGAGATTCTTTCGGTAACGACAACTACATCCGTTTGTCCTATGCAGCTTCAGATGAAAGTTTGATCGAAGCTTTAAAAAGAATCAAAGAAGCATTAGGAAAACTAGCCTAATCTCTTATACCAATAAAAAAAGAGCTCAGAGGAGCTCTTTTTTTATCCCATCCCAATCTATTCTCCGCTGATTAAATTCCCTGATTTTTCACGACACAGCCTCAACTCTCCCAAGTTCAAATATCATCTCAGCTCCATAATTTAAAGCAGATACTATCGCTTGAAATAAATATTTATTACATTTACTCCTATGAGTATTTTAACAGATAAATTTAAAACGCAGCACGACACTGCTCCGTTTTCACAGATAAAAAACGAAGATTACATTCCCGCATTTGATGAAGCTATAAAAAAAACAAAAGATGAAGTCGATGCTATCGTCAACAATCCCGAGCTGCCGACCTTCGATAATACAATCGCAGCCATGTCTTATTCAGGCCAGACATTAGACCGTTTGTCCAGTATTTTTTTCAATCTCCATTCAGCTGAAACCAATGCTGATATGGAAAAAATAGCGCAGGATGTGGCGCCTAAATTATCTGCATTGGGTAATGATATCACCTTAAATTTCGATCTTTTTAAAAGGGTTAAGGCTGTATACGATCAAAAAGATCAACTGACATTGACGGTAGAACAAACGACCGTATTGGAAAAATCTTATAAGGATTTTGTACGCAATGGTGCGCTTTTGAATGATGAACAAAAGGAAAAGCTCCGCGAAATAGATGCCGAGCTATCGCTTTTAAAATTGAAATTCGGAGAGAATGTCCTCGCCGAAACCAATGCCTACCAGCTGTTGGTAACCGACGAAAAAGATCTCGCCGGACTTCCAGAAGGTGCCATAGAAGCTGCACATGCTTTGGCTAAAGCCAACGAAAAGGAAGGCTGGCTTTTTACCCTGGACTTTCCAAGTTATTTTCCATTTGTTACTTATGCCGACAATCGGGAACTTCGCAAAGAAATTACCCTCGCGGCAGGCCGCAAAGCATTTCAGGATAACGAGTATAACAACGTAGATAATGTTCTGAAAATTGTAAAACTCCGCTTCGAAAGGGCCAAATTATTAGGCTACGCAACCCACGCAGACTTTGTCCTTGCCGAGCGTATGGCACAGAGCCCAAGCAAAGTCACTGAATTCTTAAATGACTTACTCGGAAAAGCAAAACCAGCGGCAGTGCAAGAATTTGAAGAATTATCCCAATTTGCAAAAAACTTGGATGGCATAGACCAATTGGAAAAATGGGATGGTGCTTATTATGCCGAAAAGTTGAAACAAGAACGCTTTAATTTGGACGATGAAAAGCTCAAACCCTATTTCAAACTCGAAAATGTCTTGCATGGTGCATTTGAAGTGGCTCATCGTTTGTTTGGCATCAACTTTAAAGAGGTCGATAATATTGACACATACCACGAAGAGGTGCAAACATTTGAGGTCAGTAAAGATAACGGGGAATTAGTTGCTATTTTCTATGCCGATTTCTTCCCGCGTAAAGGCAAGCGAAATGGTGCCTGGATGACATCGTTCAAACCACAATACATCCAAAATGGTAGGCAAGAGCGTCCACATGTATCTATTGTCTGCAATTTTACACGTCCTACAGCTTCAAAACCGTCGTTGTTAACTTTTCAGGAAGTAACGACTTTATTCCACGAATTTGGCCATGCCCTGCATGGTATGCTGGCAGATAGCACCTATCCCACTTTATCTGGAACTTCCGTTTATTGGGACTTTGTAGAATTACCTAGTCAAGTGATGGAAAATTGGTGCTATGAAAAAGAAGCCCTTGAATTATTTGCCAAGCACTACGAAACTGGCGAAGTAATCCCGATGGAACTTGTCGAAAAAATCCGCGAAAGCGCTTCATTTCTTGAGGGCATGGCGACAATGCGCCAATTGAGCTTCGGTTTATTGGATATGGGTTGGCACGGACAAGACCCAACGGCAATCTCAGACCTTAAAGCATTTGAAGATGAACAGTTTGCCTCAACAAAACTCTATCCAGATGTTAAGGAGAATGCCATGAGTACATCCTTCTCCCATATTTTCAATGGTGGTTATTCTTCGGGCTATTACAGCTATAAATGGGCGGAAGTACTGGATGCAGATGCTTTTGATTACTTCAAACAGAATGGTATCTTCAATAAGGAGATCGCGACCAAATTTAAAGAAAATGTGCTTTCCAAAGGTGGTACAGAACATCCAATGGTCCTTTACAAACGCTTCCGCGGACAAGAACCTTCAGTAGACCCCTTGTTGAAAAGGGCTGGATTGATCAGATAATTGAATTGATCATCATAAAAAAGCTGGATTTGAAATCCAGCTTTTTTACTGTAAAAGTAGTTATACCAGTTTATCCCAAGAATTTCCTTAATCGACCAAAATACCAATAAAAATATGAGTATCTGAATAAATTGACGTATAATCTAGCGTTTTTTAGCTTAGCCGAATACATTGGTGTAGATGAGTTCCTTAAACTTTATGAATACCATATTTTGGCTCTCAACAATATTAAAATATCACTTGTTTCCATTTAGAATAAACGCACTAAAATAAGAATCCCTCACACTTTGCTGATTACGCAAAAAATAGTATCTTTGTATAACATAATTGGGGTTGACCGGAATTGACAGGATGGAGACGGTTATGTAAGCATGTAGTGCGTTGTTAGTAGAGCACTTTAATCTGAACTTTCAGAATTATAACTGGCGAAGAAAACTACGCCTTAGCTGCTTAAGTTAGACTTAACATAGCTATTTGTCCCGTTAGATCCTGTTCTTTGGTTTAACATTCGGGGCATCGAACAATAGAACTGGCAGGTGTGATGTTGCTAAGCACTTGTGAGAAACAGCAACTACGGCGTACGGTATAGGTAAGCGACTCACCTTCCCTCGCCCGACAATTAAAGAGAAGCTAAACATGTAGAAAGCGTATACAGTACCATGACTGGACGAGAGTTCGAATCTCTCCAGCTCCACTTGACGGGATAATTTTTCAATTATCCCGTTTTTTTGTATAATCTAAATAGCTCATATCCCTAATTTTCAATTCATTACAAATAAACGATTCCATAATATACGGAGTTCGATAGATACCGTTCTTATAGTATAAAAAGTCGTCGAACACCATTTTAATGAGTTCCTGCCTTTCTATTGTGTTAGCTTCTGTATAAACGTAATTAAGGTCTGAAAGATAAAATAATTGATCTCGTAACAATAAAAATGTCTTATCTCCATTATGTCTTAACTTATCAATTTGTTCTTTAAGAGATTCTTTTTTTATAGTTAACTCATTATGCCACCTTTCATAAGTATCGTGTTGAATCCGATTTGTAATCCATTTTTCCTCGATTGACATAAGCATTTCTCCTGCCTGCTCGTATTCTATTTGGCGTTGTTTTAATAATGTTTTATGTTCCTTTAAAGTTATCTCTATCTCACTCTTCTCTTTTATACTCGATATTAGTTTTTCAGGAAGACTCATTAATTCTAAAGCACCGGATAATTGTTTGTGAGCTTTTTTAGCACTTATATTATTATGGGCACTAGCGATACTACATTTATAATAATAATAGTATTTTCCCATTTTCCCTTTACTAGCAGCACCAGTTAATAGTTTTCCACAATGGCAGCGTAAAGCACCACGTAGTGGAATTAGGTCGTCATAAATTTTCCTTTCTTTATTACCTCTTTTTATTTTTTAATTAACTAATTTCCAAGCCGTTGCTTCAATAATTGGCTCGTGATTTTTTAGAGGGAATAACCCTTCAGGATTTTGTTTCCATGCTTTGACTTGTTGAAATCCATAATATAAAGGGTTTGTTAGTATTTGTTCAACGGCAGTAGTTGCTGTGCGTTTTAATCCCATTTCTATAGCCTTTTCCTTAATTTTGTATAAAGCAACTCCTGCTATATAAGCATCATAAATATATCTAACGACAATTGCTTCACTTTCATCAACTACTAGACGACGTTCCTCATTCATACCCTCCTTTTTATAACCAAATGGAGCCCGCCCGCCTTGAATCCAAAGTCCTTTAGCTGCTTTGGCTGTATAGATTCCAGCATTTATGTCATTCTATATTTTCAGAATTGCCCATTAAAAATTCAAGCCCCATTATAAAGAATGAATTATGATCCATACAATCATAAATTGATCCTCTACTAGCGCTTACAATTCTAACATCATAAAGCGCTTGAATTTTTGTAACCATATTAATGGCATCACCAGCGATCCTACTGAATCTTGTTAACTCATCTACAACCAAGTAATCAATTTGATCATGGTTCTTTTTGATAAAGTCAAAAAGTACCTTAATATCCGGCCTATCAAACTTTCGGGCAGTATGTCATTCGTCGATAAATGTATCCACTATTTCCACACCACTATTATTCATCCATTGGCTTGTTATTAAATCCTGACGTTCGATACTATGTAAACTTTGACCATCACTGCTGAACCTTAAATAACGTATACCCTTTTTCATTAGCCTCCTTTATTGCTTTATTTACCAAAATCTTAACTATTAAATTTACCAATTTTTCATCATTTTTTATTTTTTGGTCTGCTATAATATTGTCTTTTTTATTCACTTTACCAAGATTACTGCTATGTTTTAAAACTGAATTATTTGACATAAGACATTATTTATTCAAATTGTTTTACATTATTTTTTTTAGTTTTTTTTCCAAATTGGTTTTTTAATAAATTTCGAAAGATATAAGCTCCGTCCCCTCCCAATCTACTTTTAATCTATTAAGAATCAACCACACTTTTAATATCAATTCATCTAGGTTAAGCATGTGATGGTATTGGTCAAATCGCATTTGGTCGAGTTTATTTTTGTTAAAAATCCTAATCCATTATTTTAATCATAGAATTACCAATAAGATTACTTGATAGCCTTAGTGAAATTCTAAGGATGTTTTTAAAAATAAACCAGAATCAATTCAACATCAAGAAAGATTATAGACCAAAGCCTATGCTTTTTACAAATAAAAATCAAATATCCAACAGGATAATAGTACTTGTTCCATTCAGGAATGTTGGAAATTATATTATTGATTGTGTAAGCTCAATTTTAGGACAAGAATACAACAATTATGAAGTGTATCTATTGGATGACGCATCAGATGATGGTACAATAGTGTTAATAGATGATGATTTGCCAAATTTTTATAAAAGAATAAATAATTCTCGTATCGGAGCATTGGAAAATATATACCAAGCATTAGTAACAGAGTCTTTCTTAGATGAGGACATAATAATCATCTTAGATGGTGATGATTATATTTTCGGAGAATTTGCTTTTCAAATAGTAAACAGTAAATATCATGACGATGCGCTGCTAACTTATGGTTCATATATTACTAATTATGGTTTTTATGATCCAAGTTCGCCATATACAGAAGAGGAATTCAATATGCTGAGGCAGACAACATGGAAAGCATCTCATCTTAAAACTTTTAAATACAAATTATTCAAAGCTTTTTTAGACCAAGATCCAAATGTTGAGAATTTTAGATACAGCGACAACAGATATGGAGATAATCGATTTTACATGTCGACGTATGACCAAGCGTTAATGTTACCTCTTTTAGAAATTGCTGGATATGAAAACTGCCTATTTATTCAGAACGTAATTTATTGCTATAGACTCCATAAGGATAACGACCATGCAACAGACGAAGGGAGAAAACTACAACTAGAAGCTTTTTATGATATTAGAAGCCGCCCCCCTTTAAATAGAAAGTTTTAGAAATCGATATAGAAATTAACACAAAATTCAAAAATCTTTTATAGTCCAGCCACTATAATTGAAACTCAGCATAGGAGTCAAATATGTCATTCAACAAGTGCTTAATAATGTAAAACTTTAGCAGAATTGTAAACTTAAATTAAGTCAAATGAAATCAAAACGTTTGCAAATGGCTTTACTAAAATTTAGTGAAAGCCAAAAAGGAGGCAATCTTTCGGACGGTTTTGAAGTAATGAACCTTGATGAAGCATCAGCAACCCGTGGTGGGATTTTAGCTGCTTGCACATGTAACAACGGTTCAAACTACACGACCAAAGAACCTGATTGTACCTGTAACAATGGTAGTAATTACGGATAGTAATTATTACAAAAGAATTTACGGCATGTGGATGAAAATTCGCATGCTGTAATCAAATAATTAGCCTACAGCCAGTTCGAAATAGGCTTTGTACTTAAAATAAGTAATAATATTGAAATAAGCTCTTATAAATATGAATTTCAAACTTTCAAAATATATAGTGATCACCGATGTTTTAGACCCAAACAGCGATGTTCATCAACGTATACTCTTTTCTACTCGAAGTGGTATATCTACATTGATCGAGGAGGGTCTATATCAAAGCCTATTAAAAGGGGATTTTTCTACCATTGATACTACTGCATTAGCTAGGCTAATGGAGTATGAAATTATAGTCCACAGCTTAGAGGATGAGTTTCAAGAGATATTAAAATTGAACAAATTAGGAGTTAAAGATACAAAATGTGTATCAATGACCATTCAACCTACTGCAAATTGTCAATTAGGATGTTTCTACTGTGGTCAAGTTCATTCCAAGCTGACTATGACTCAAGAAATTCAAGATAAGATAATCGAAAGGTTATATTATCAACTAGATAAGAAACCTGACACTGAATTAGTGCATACAACCTGGTATGGGGGAGAACCTTTAATGGGTTATTCTGCCATAATTAACCTAAGCAATAAAATGCAGGAGATTGCTTATGAACGTAATCTTAGGTATAGCGCTTCAATCATCACAAATGGGCTTAGCTTAAAAAAAGATATATTCACTGAACTCTATCTAAATCACAAGGTTAAACGATTTCAAATCACTTTAGATACTACTAAGGAACATCACGATAAACGTCGGATAACGAAAAAAGGAGAGTCAACTTTTGATATTATAATGAAAAACATACTTGATATCTGCTCTTTGGATCATTACCAACAATTCGTAACACATCCGATTTTCATTCGGATGAATATTGATGAAACCAATTATCTACAAGCAAATGAAATGGTTGATTATATGGCATCTTTAGGATTACAAGACAAAGTTGAAATGGGCTTTTTCCCAATCACAAATTGGGGTGACAAGACTGTTGGAGATGAACAAGGTTTAACCACTATAGAATTCGCTGAACTTGAAATAGAATGGCTAATGTATCTATTAGAAAAAGGATTTCCTGTGAAGTACGTTTTGCCAACAAGAAACTATGATGTATGTATGGTAGTCAACGAAGCTAGTGAGGTTTATGATGCTACGGGAAATATCACGCCTTGTTATGAATTCCCCTATACGCCTAAATATACGGAGGAAAAACATATTATTGGAAATCTTCTGCAAGATAAAACAACCTTTAACAAAAACACTCAGGTTCGAGGATGGTATGATGATCTTGCAACTTGTAATGTTTCTCCGAAATGTTCAAAGTGTAATCTATTTCCAGTTTGCAATGGCAATTGCCCTAAAGATTGGTATAATGGTGAGATAACATGCCCCACAATGAAAGCGAACATTGAGGACAAGCTCGTTTTACAATATTTAATTGATAAATCCCAATTACAAACTTTAGGATAATAATTATGAATGAATCTCAAATTATTGAATATCTACATTTGTTCGAGAAGTATACTCCAACGAGTGAAAAAGAGCTAGAAGAATCTAAGGAATTAGAATCGAATCATAAAAACTATGACAGTGGACATATTTTTTATGCTCTTTTAAAATATGTTCGACCTACAGAAGAAGTTAGAGAAAAACTTATTTACAACTATATCCTGAGCGAAAAACTTTTTAGGGTCTGTAAAGAAAAGGAACCCAATGTATCATCCTATTTTGTTGACAAAATTTTAGAACAGAACAGTAATCTAGACCCAAATAATCTTTTAGAGTATCACAGTGTAAAATCAATACTAAATCCGGTGTTGGCTTATTACCACTATTATCTTAATAAAGATTACGACAATGCGCAAAAATATATGGTCGAATTACTGGATAATATCGATTTTTTGATTGACCATGGATTTGAGGACGGAATGTATATGAAAATAGAACAATACCTAAATATATCTAAAGTTTATTTTAATGCTGAAAAATATTCCGAATCGGCACTATTCGCTAGAGAGGTGATAAAATATTTAATGAGTAATGAAAAAGAATCTTTCCAGTTCCCTTTTTCAAGCGTTTTGTCCTTCGAGGGGCAGTATCAGTCGATCTTAAAATCATTTATTAACGGAATATTATCAAAAGCTATAGGAAAAATTGACTCTTTAGATTCACTTCATAACGATTATCTTTCTTCTATTTTTGATAATCTTAATATACCTTACAATGATAATATCAATCCATACTTAAAGGATTCACTCGATATTTTCTTGCTAATTCTGAATGGTAAGCAAATGGATGGAATGGAAAAATCTATCAAATCTAATATTTTCAATAAGCAAGTTCCTACCTCCATACAACATTTCATATTAGCTAATATGCTGAATTTCCAAAATGTTTTTCAATTGATACCGTCAGATCTAAAAAGCTCAATTTACGCCTATCAGCTCAATGAATTAAATATAAGCACCTCCAAACTTCGGATCAATGATTTTACTGTAACATCAATGAATTAATATTTATGTTCAAATTTTCCATCCAACATGATATAATGGACTGTGCCCCTACTTGTTTAAAAATGGTAGCAGAATTTTATGGAAAAAGCTACTCCATGGAGTATCTCCGTGAATTGTGCCATTTAGGAAAAAATGGAGTTAGTCTTTTAAGCATTAGTGAAGCTTCTGAAACCCTTGGATTCAGATCGCTGATGGTAAAATTGAACATGCAAAAGCTTATCAACGATTGTCCATTACCATGTATTTTACATTGGAATCAGGAACACTTTGTTGTTTTGTTAAAAATTAAAAGAAAAGGAAATTTCATAAAAAGAATATTTCATAAGCAATCATATTCAAAAGTCTTTGTAGTTGCCGATCCTGCACATGGCATCGTTAAACTAGATGAAGAAACCTTTTATAAAGCTTGGGTTTCTACATACAATGAACGAGGGGTGGCTTTGCTTTTAGAACCTACCCCCACATTTTACAATGCAAAAGAAATAAAAGAAAAGCAACATGGTTTGAAATTTTTGTTTCATTATCTACAACCATTCAAGAGGCATATTGCCCAACTAATTATTGGTATGTTGGCTGCAAGTTTAATTTCTCTGACACTTCCCTTTACAACACAAATATTACTTGACCAAGGTGTCTCGGAGAAAAATTTGTCTGTAGTACACGTAATCCTGCTAGCCCAACTCTTTCTAATTTTTGGAAACATGAGTATCGAATTAGTGCGCTCCTGGTTACTTTTACATATCAACTCCAGAATCAGCCTAAGTATAATCTCTGACTTTTTGTCCAAATTATTAAAACTTCCAATAAGATATTTTGACTCAAAAGCAGTTGGGGATATTGCTCAAAGGATTAACGACCATCATAGAATTGAAAATTTTCTTACTGGTTCTGTACTTACATCACTTTTTTCTTTTGTAAATATCATTGTATTCACAATAGTTCTAGCAGTTTATAATCTAAAAATCCTCAGTTTATTTGTTGCCTTTAGCGTTTTTGGGATAATATGGATTCTGCTTTTCCAGAAAAAAAGAAAGGAGACGGACTACAAAAGGTTTTCCCGAAGCAGAGAAAATCAGGATAAACTTTATGAATTGATCACAGGTATGCAAGAAATAAAACTTTTTGGAAGCGAGACCCCAAAAAGATGGGAATGGGAACAATTACAAGTAAAAGATTACAAATTAAATATTAAAAGCCTTGCATTAGAACAATATCAACGAACCGGCCTAATATTCGTGACTCATGTCAAAAATATCCTTATCACATTTATTGCAGCAACTGAGGCTATTAAAGGGAATTTGACAATTGGTCAACTCCTAAGTATATCTTATATAATTGGCCAGACTTCTGGTCCCATCGAGCAATTAGTCAATTTAATTAGGGCCGCACAAGATGCCAAATTAAGTATGTCTAGGTTACAAGAGATCCATAATAAACAAGATGAGGAGGCAATTGTAAAAAATAAGATATTGTACCCGCAAATAACTTTAGGGGATTTATTTATTGAGAATGTTTCCTTTCAATACGAAGGACCAAATTCTCCGTATGTTTTAAAAAATATTAACCTAAGAATTCCAAAAGGCAAAGTAACTGCTATTGTTGGAACAAGTGGTAGTGGAAAAACGACCCTAATGAAAATATTGCTGAATTTCTATCAACCAACACAAGGAAGAGTATTAGTTGGAAACTCAGATTTAAATAAAATATCCCCCAAATTGTGGAGGAGCCACTGTGGAAGTGTGATGCAGGACGGCTACATTTTCTATGATACAATTGCCAAAAATATTGCGATGGATGGTGGCGACATAGATGAAAAAAAGATGGAAATGGCAATTAGAGTGGCAAACTTACAAGATTTTATTGAAAGTACTCCGAATAATTATACCACAAAAATTGGCTTATCAGGAATGGGCATTAGCGGTGGTCAACGACAAAGAATTTTAATTGCCCGCTCGGTTTATAAAAACCCTGAATATATATTTTTTGACGAAGCAACAAGTAGTTTGGATGCTAATAATGAAAAAGTAATAATAGATTATCTTAACGAATTTTTCAGAGATAAGACTGTAGTAATCATTGCACATAGACTTAGTACCGTAAAGAAAGCAGATCAAATTATTGTATTAAATGACGGCAAGATAGAGGAAATCGGTAACCACTCGACATTGATTTCAAATAGAGGTAGATATTATGAATTGGTAAAAAACCAGCTGGAATTAGGTAATTAAAATTCGACATGGCAGAATTAAAATCAAAATATGAACTGAGAAGTCCTGAAGTTCAGGAAGTGATGAACAAACCTCCACATTTTTTCATTAGCTGGGGCAATCTGCTAATAACATTATCCATATTATTGGCCATGTTGTTAATCAATAAAATTCAAATTAAAAACTACGATCGATTTCTTGCAACAATATCTTCAAACCAGTTGATTGTTAATGAAAATTGCTTAGTTATCAAATTAAATATGGACGACCCGAAGATAGAATATGATCACGGGTTAGAAACTCAAATCACATTTTTAGGCGACAAATCTGTAGATCTTGGATCAATTTTAGGAACTATTGATTCATCTTGGCGTCAAGATCAACATACTTACATCTCCTTGAAAAGTACACTTTATCAAACTAAAAAATTACGCTTAGACAATAGCCGAGTTATCGAACCAGTTGCCGGAATGAATGTTGGTTTAAAGATAACAACCAGTAAAGAAAATATTATAGAGTCGATGATTAGAAAATTAATAAAGAGATGAGACTATCTAAATATATCATAACAACTTCTATAGAAGACGCTAAGGAAACTGTGACTTCCAAGATGACAATAATTTATTCATGTCTTTCTAACCAAACTATCGTAGTAAGGGACGAAGTATTTCAAAAAATTACGAATGAAGATTTCTACAATTTGGATGAAAGACTAATAACGGAGTTACAAAATAGTAGAATATTAATACAAAATGGCAACGATGAGTTTGTTGAGTTATATGATTACGATAAAGTAACTAATGATAATATCTCCTTATTTGTGAACTTGATTGAGAGTTGTCGATCTGGGTGTAATTCATGCTCAAAGAACAACACAATTTCTAGACCCAAAAATGATTTTGTTAATTCTATCAATTCTTACATAGAAACTGAGCTAATCAAAAAAAATCTAAAAACATTCTTTTTGACATGGAAAATAGATGATCCAACTGAATTTATTGAAACAATGATTTCAATATCGGAGTCAAATTTGAGAATTACAGACTTGAATGATATATACTATGCTTCATCACTAATTTGTGAAGGCGAATTTCTAACGGAGAAAGTCTTTGCAATGCTTTTCAATTTGTGCATAATAAAAAAATATCACATAACATTACAATGTTCAAACTATGAATCCACTGAAACAACAATCAAAAATATATTATTAATATTAGATAACTCTCCTTTCCGCCCCCAAGATGGAATTATATTTGAACTCACCATTATAAGCGATAAAATTAATGATGTTTTTAACATTATTGATAAATTTTCACATGCTGAGACTCAAAATCGAATTACCTTTAAATTTGATTTTCTAGAAAATAACGATATTTCTAATGATGAATTAGCTGAGAATGAGATTGATTGTTTATTCTATGCAATAGAAAAGGGATTTATACAGAGTATACTTCCAACTCGTGTTAATTTACCATGTGCGGCAACAGACCAAAATTCATTATCTGTTGATAAAAATGGGAATTTATTTTCCTGTAATGCACTTCCTTTATCAACACCAAATATAATCGAGAATAATCTAATTGGGAATGTTAGCGACGATGTTAGGATTCATTTACACTCGACTAAATTTAGGAATTGGATGCTTGAACTACGGGATAATAAACCAATTTGTTATAGTTGCAATTTATTACCGTTATGTGGAGGTGGCTGTCTATTAAAAAGAGAAGAGGGTAAATCTCTCGGTTGCCCCACTTTTAAATATAATATTGAAGATCGTTTGTTAGTCAGTTATTTGAACCAAAAGTCATCTTTAAATGAATGTATCGTTAGTTATTATATATCAATAGCCTAGTATCCACTTAATCCGAATCAAAATGTCAATTTTTGTCCAAATAGCAGCATATAGAGACCCATTATTGGTTTCAACATTGAGGGATATGCTTGAAAAAGCAACGAATCCTGAAAACTTGCATATAACTATTTGCCATCAATATAATCCTGAAGATAACTATAACCTTGAATTTAAAGAGTTCAAAACTCATCCTCAATTCAATATAATTGAAATTCCATATAAAGAATCAAAAGGTCTTTGTTGGGCAAGAAATTTAATCCAACGTGAATACAAAGATGAAGCATATACGTTACAAATAGACTCGCATATGAGATTTGTTTGGGAATGGGATAGGATCTTGATAGAAATGCTTGAATCTTTAAGGCATAAAGGTATTAAAAAACCAATCTTAACAACTTACCCTCCTCATTTCGAACCTTTTAATTTTAAATATGAAGAAACGGCGCCAAATCAAATTATTTTCCGTGAATTTGATAAACATGGAATATATCCTATTGGATGGCCATCAGAAATTCCTAATTGGGAAGTTCTTACTGAACCTATACCAGCAAGATTTCTAGCTGGGGGATTCTGCTTTTCAATAGGAGCTTTTTGTAAAGAAATCTTAGATGACCCTCACTTATATTTTTCCGGTGAAGAAATTAATCTAGCCGTTCGAGCTTATACACATGGCTATGATTTGTATCATCCCCATATAAATATTACTTGGCATTATTATACCCGAAAAGAAACACCTAAGCACTGGGATGACCATTTTGATACAGGAATTTTGGAGAATCAGGCAATGCGACGATTAAAACGTCTATTTGAGCAATCAGAAAAAATAACCTACTATAATTGGGGAGATTATGGACTGGGAAAAGTTAGGCAGTTAAAAGATTATGAAAGATATTCGGGAATATTACTTAATGAAAACAAAGTACAAGCTTATACTTTAATGAACCTTCCCCCAATAAATCCAACCATTTATAATAATGAAGAGGAATGGAAAAACAGTTTTTATTCATATGTAAACAATTATATCCATATACCAAACTCTGTTATTGATGAAAATGAATTGTATTTATATGAATTTGCTCATTTAAGATTTATGAGTAACAATGATGAAGTTCATCAACAAGCCCTTAATATAGATGAAATTTGGAAAAATAAAAGTTCTGATGAAAGACATTGCAGAATTGAAATCAATTTCAAATGTAAAGATCTTCCAGATTCATGGATTCTTGAACTCCATAGCAAACATGGAGGAAATAATAAAAGAATAAAAGGAAGGATGCCTTATTTCCAAGCCGGATTGAATGGTTTTGCTATTAAAAATTGTATAAATTTATAAAACAATGTCAACAACAAATAAACTAACATTTATTAATGAAAAAAGAGGAATTGAAAAGGAAATAGTAACAAATGAGGATAAACCTATTTTAATTCTTGCAGAACAGGAGAATATTAACCTTCCTTATTTATGTCGAACTGGTGATTGTAATAGTTGTATTTGTAAATTAATTTCGGGGAGTATTATTCATACTACCCAAACAACATTACAAGACCAAGACATAAAAGAAGGATATTTCTTAGCATGTACTGGCTTTGCAACTTCGGATTGCGTAATTAAAACCCATCAGGAGAAAGAGTTTGCAAGATATAAAAAAGGAATTTAACTAAATCTTTCGTTCAATAAAGTCAATTTTTGACGGAAAATGGAAGTTTTCCATAAATCGTAAATGAAAATGTCCAAATATTTATTAAGCTTTTTTTTGATATTACAATTTTTGAGCCCCGTTTTTGCACAAAGTGTAGAAGGAAAAATTATTACTGCGGAAAATAAAAATCTCGAATTTGTAACTATCAAACTTATCCATGATACCACCGTGTTACAATATTCTTCTTCTGATCAGAATGGTAATTTTGCTTTCAATAACTTGAAGGAAAAATCAACATATCGTCTAAAACTTCAACATACAGGTTTTATTGATATTGATACCACATTTATTTCAGGACATTTTAAAAAAATGACTTTTAGGATGTCTGAAAAAGTCAATACTCTAAAAGAGGTAGTTGTCAATGGCAATAAACCTCTTATTGAACGGAAAGTAGATCGTCTTGTATTTAATGTTCAAAATAGTATGGTATCTCTAAGTGGTGATGCTATGGACGTTTTAAAAGTCACCCCGCTTGTTATGGCGGAAAACGATGCATTAAGTATTATAGGTAAAGGTAGTGTAACTATTATGGTAAATGATAAAATCCTACGCATTTCTGGTAATGATCTAACTTCCTATTTACGAAGTATACCATCTGAATCTATTGAAAGTATCGAAGTCATAACCGTTCCTCCATCTAAATTTAGCGCTGCAGGGAATGCTGGTATCCTAAATATTAAGTTAAAAAAAATAGTCAATGATTTTTGGAGCGCATCCGCCCGCTCCATATTTACACAGACAACTCACCCAACTATAAATTTAGGAGCCGGCTTCAATTACAAAAAGGACAGGCTCTCGCTTTATTCTAGTTTAAATATGACTGAGGGTTCTGTTTTATTCACAGAAAAACCCCATATAGCTTATAATACACAAGATTGGAACACCATAAGTAAAAAGAGGAGCTTTAGCAAATATTATAATGGAAGGATACAAGCAGATTACAAAGTAAGTGAAAAAATGAGTGTTGGAGCTCAGGCTTTTCTCAATGATAATAGACCACATGCAAACGATAATACTATTACAAATATTATGCAGAAAACAGGGCTTCTGGATTCTATTATTAATGGAAATGGTTCACAAAATTCTACGACTAATAGTTTAGGCTTAAACTTCAATTCGACATATTCCCTTGGAAAGGATGGACAGGAAATAGTTCTCGACTTAGATCATTATAGAAGCAATTTTGATAATTTTCGAAGCTTTAATTCAGAAACATTTCTACCTAATGGCACCCCTTTCCAGAACAATAAATGGTATTCAGGAAATAATGGCCAGAATGTTTTTACAAATACTTCCTTTAATTTAGATGTTGAGCAAAAAATTAAAATGTTTGACATCAATTATGGTATAAACTTCTCAACTTCTCGTAATAGAAATAATCTACAGTCTGTCGCAACTTCTAGAATTACAGATACCATTTTCAATTATTCAGATGAGTTTGAATTCAAAGAAAATATTGGCTCACTATTTTTCTCTATTAATACCGCAATTAGTAAAAAAATAGACCTTAAAGCGGGCCTTCGAATTGAAAATACAACTACAGAAGGTATTTCAAATACCCTAGTAAAGAAGTATGAGAATAAATACATGAAATTATTTCCGACACTCTACACCTCATATAAAATTAACGAAAAGAACGTTTTTTCACTTGGATATGGAAGAAGAATAGAGAGGCCTGCTTTTCTTGCAATGAACCCATTTGCTAGATATATTTCAAAATATTACTATACTGTTGGAAACCCTTATTTATTACCATCTTTTTCTCATAATATAGAAATGAATTATTCCAACAATAGTAATTTAAATCTTTCACTTTATACCAATTTTGCAAAAGAACAAATTGCTCAAACTGCCATACCATATGAAAACTCAAAGATGGTAGTTGACACCATGCAAAATTTTTATGATATGTCAACAGTTGGGTTTACAGCAATTTATACTTTGCGTAAAAGTAATTGGCTTGAAAGCAACTTCGTATTCAATGGATACCACAGGAACATAAAACAATATGACAATAAAATCGTTCCGGATTATAATGTAAATGTTATCTATTTAAGCTTAGACAACAATTTCAAAGTTAGTAAAAAGATTACCACCCAATTATCAAGTTTTTATTATTCTCCTCAGATTACAGGTATTTTTCGAAGATCACTACGGTTTAATGTAAACCTAAATTTTAGATACAAAATAAACGAACAATGGGACCTCGCACTATTTGCTAATGATATTCTCAAAACACAACAAGGTAAACTAAAAGCGATTGTCAACAGTGTGCAACAAACATATGACAATTATTATGATAGTCGAAGCATTAGACTATCAATATCTTTTAGGTTTGGCAGCATGAATATCAATGCTAGACAAAGAAACTTTATCAGTGATAAAGAAAAACAAAGGGCATATTAATAATTTATAACGAGAGATATGATTGAGCCAATTATTCATCAAATTTTACTATCTGATATTCCCAATTCACTTATATATAAATGCTTAACCTCATGGACAAAAATGAAAAAATTTGGGTTCAAGATAAAATATTGGAATCATGTGGAGATATCAAACTTTATTTCCATTAATTATCCTAATGCTCTACAGGCTTTTATAAATGCTAGAAATCTTGCCGAAGCATCAGACATAGCAAGGTATCTAATTGTTCTACATCACTCAGGTATATATGTAGATTGGGATATAGAACTGGTGGATTCATCGGATTATTACCGCAAAATCTCAAATTTGGATAAAGGGTACTTATTGCAAGATCCAAGAAATGGGACTTTCGCGCCTGAATGTTTTTCAGCCGAAAAGAACGAACCTTTCCTTAGTAAACTAACGGATGATATTATTTCTGTCTATAATTCCCGCCAGCTTCCTCTTACACCTTATTATTCAGGCGCATATAGGATGCGGGAATCTATGAATGATTATTATTGCAACCAACAAATTCTACCAGTAAAAGATATTTTTGAATTTGATTATTCAGAAATAAGGGAACCTTTTCAAAGAAAGGTCAAAAAACCTTTAATCCATTATTGGTTACATACATGGTTATAGTATTCCGTCTCGATAAGGAAGGCTTATAATTGATTTTCATTTACAATATCATCTATATAAAACCACAAAATTAAAACTAAATCTCCGATTTGGTCATGCTTTAATTTTATAAATATTAATTGTCAAAAGAAATAGTCATAGTACATCTTTTTCTATCATTATCAATTGCAGAGGTTTCTATTAATACCATTTATTATTAGAACAAAATTTCTGAGATGCAATGTTATCACTAAACATACGGGCATAGACTATTTTGGCATCCAAATTATTTTTACAATATTTTATTAAATTATTGCAGATTGCAGCAGTACCGTAACCTTTTCCCCAATAAAAATCATCAACAATAAATCCGATTTCGTAAGCATTTTCATCTTCGGAAAAAAAAATATTGAACCTTCGTATTGATTTATTTGTTGTTTGTGTCTAATATTTTTTGATAATTCCGTTGGTGTAAGATTCCCAAGACCTTCATGGGGTCTGTTGTTATTGCATTCATCCATCCATGCCTGGGTATGTTCTCTTACTACTGACAAGTTGAAAAATAAATAAGCATCCAAAATTTCTTTGCGATAACTTCGGTTGAACCGTTCGATGTAACCGTTCTGCATAGGCTTACCGGGCTGGATAAATTGAATAGCGATGCCTTGGTCTTTACACCAGAGCTCAAAATGATGACTGGTGAATTCAGGACCATTATCTACGCGTAGACAGAGCGGTTTGCCCCGCCAGTCTATGATTTGTTCAAGTGTCCGAGTTACCCGCAAAGAAGAAATTGAAGTAGCTATTTCGATACACAATATCTCACGGGAACAGTCATCCATCACATTAAAGGTTCTAAACCTGTTTCCGCTGGCCAAGCTATCGCTCATAAAGTCCATGCTCCATTTTTAATTAATGCTGATCTGTTGTTCCAAAGGTTGCTTCTCCCGAGTAGCTAACCGACGTTTGCCACGTCGCTTCTTGTTCACGTTAAGCAGCTTATATACTCTGTATACTTTTTTATGGTTCCATGGCTTACCTTCTCTACGCAGGTAGGAATATAGTTTTCGAAATCCATATACAGGATGTTTGGAAGACAGTGGGTATTTCGGAGTAATGATGCCAGTGATTTCGGTCAAACCGTGCCACTTAAAAGATCATACAATTATATAAAAAAGCTGTGATTATTCCTTT
>NZ_JAVDTD010000016.1:0-133175 GCF_031455655.1 Sphingobacterium sp. 2149
ATCAGCATAGTATCCATCTAGACAATCTAGCTTCAAGGGACAACATGGCTATAATCGTAATTTGGGAATACAGATTTTATGGCGAAATAATTCGTTGTGGCCAATAGCAGAAAGCAATAAATATAACAAATTAAGCAATCGTTTGTGTAAATTGAGCAAACGATTGCTTTCATATTTCATTTTTTATTTCGAAAAAAGTGCCCTATTATTGTCACAGAGATTAAGTTCTTTAAATAGAACCGAATAAAATCCACCCCAAAATGGATTTTTCTATTGACTGTTTAGTTTGTTTTAAAATAGGTGATTTTTTTAAAGGGACCAATTGGTCCCTTTAATTTTATATGAACTTTAAATTATGGATTCTAGAAGAGATTTTCTAAAAAAGGCCGGAATTTTGTCAACACTGGCTGTTTCACTTCCTACCTTGGTGAATGCCAATGGATCAGGAGAGTCGTTTAATATGTGCGGTTATGCAGCTCCTAAAATTGATAAGGTCAGGGTAGCAGTAATTGGACTTGGTATGCGTGGACCTGGAGCTGTTGAACGACTGTCTTATATTGAAGGTTGCGAAATTGTCGCACTTTGCGACAAGCATCTAGACCGGGTGGAGCGTGCAACTAAGATCGTTACATCAAAGGGTTTGGCAGCGCCTAAAGCGTATTCTGGAGAGGATGGCTGGAAATCCTTATTGAAAGAAGAGAAACTTGATCTCGTCTATATCTGTACCCCATGGGATTATCATACGCCCATGAGCATTGCTGCTATGAAAGCGGGTAATCACGTGGCTTGTGAGGTTCCGATCGCATTGACAATCAAGGATTGTTGGGAGGTAGTGAAGACATCCGAGGCAACTAAAAAGCATTGTATGATGCTGGAAAACTGCTGTTATGATTTCTTCGAAATGCTCACGTTGAACATGGTACGTCAAGGCTTGCTTGGTGAACTTATCCATGCCGAGGGTGCTTATATCCATGATTTGCTGGATCTGAATTTTGCAAAGAATGGTTATGATAACATGTGGCGCTTGAGAGAGAATATAAAACTGAATGGGAACTTATATCCTACGCATGGACTCGGACCTGTAGCGCAATGCCTGAATATCAATAGAGGGGATAAAATGAATCATCTTGTCGCCATGTCTTCGAATGATTTCATGATGGGTGAAAAGGCAAAAGAATTAGCCACCAAGGATTCTTTTTTTCAGGAATTTGTCGGAAAGAACTACCGCGGAAATATGAATACAACACTTATCCGTACCGCAAAAGGAAAAACGATTATGCTGCAGCATGATGTTACTTCTCCTAGACCTTACTCCAGATTACATACACTGAGCGGTACGAAAGGTTTTGCTCAAAAATACCCGACAGAAAATATAGCATTTGGCCATGAATTCATTTCAGAGCAAAAGTTAAAAGAGCTGTATGATAAATATACGCCCGAATTGGTGAAGTATATTGGAGAGCAGGCAAAACAGGTGGGTGGACATGGTGGAATGGATTTTATGATGGATTGGCGTCTGATTGACTGTTTGCGTAATGGATTACCGCTGGATCAAGATGTCTATGATGCTGCTTCGTGGAGCTGTGTCGTACCATTGAGCTTTGAATCTGTAGCGAAGAACTGCAAGACCGTTGATATACCGGATTTTACGAAAGGAGCGTGGAAAGATAACAATCCTGTCGACATTACGCTGAAAGGTGGTGGTAATACACCTATTCGTTCAAGAACTGCAAAAAAAGAAAATATACAATTGGGTGTATAGCTCGGTATGTTAGTAATTAATAAAAGGGGAACTTTTTAATGTTCCCCTTTTATGTTTATCTTTAATTATGTTATTCAATCTAACCCTAATGACCTGTTTATCGTTGTTTTCCGCAAATGATACACTTTCTTGTTGTGTTGGGGAAAATATACCAACGCGGGCGGGCATAATTAAATCCCAAATCAATAAGTTAAATAGAAATACCGCTGACAAGATGATATTGGTCGAGGGCGGAACATTTCTAATGGGGAGTTCGAATTTTGAAGATAGTAAGCCATTACATCGGGTTGAATTACATTCATTTTATATGGATGAGCACGAGGTGACAAATGCGCAGTTTGCAGCGTTCGTAAAGGAAACAGGTTATGTGACAGTGGCGGAAAGGGAACTGGATCCTCAGGATTTTCCGGAAGTTGATCCCAAAATGTTGGTCGCGGGTTCAGCCGTATTCTCCAAGCCCAAAGAACTGAATTCATTAAATAATTATCTGATGTGGTGGGAATACGTTCCTGGTGCAAATTGGCAGCATCCAGAAGGACCCAATAGCTCGATAAAAAACAAAATGAATCATCCGGTTGTCCAGGTTGCCTATGAGGATGCTGCAGCTTACGCGAAATGGGCAGGCAAACGATTACCTACGGAAGCAGAATGGGAGTATGCAGCAAGAGCACGGAACGATGCAAACGACGATCTATATTACTGGGGCAAAGATTTGAAACCTCATGGACAATGGATAGCAAATATCTACCAGGGACAATTTCCTATTCAGGATTCTAAAGAAGATGGATTCGAAGGAACAGCACCCGTTAAATCATTTCAGGCAAATGCGCTAGGGCTATATGACATGGAAGGAAATGTGTGGGAATGGTGCGCTGATTTATATAGACCCGATTATTATCAGCATAGTACAATTGCTAACCCCAAAGGACCACAAGATTCTTATGATCCGCAGGAACCAAATCTGGAGAAACGCGTTCAGCGCGGTGGATCATTTCTTTGCAATGATCAATATTGTGAAAGGTATAAAGCCGGAAGTAGGGGAAAGGGCGAAGTCAACAGCCCCACCAATAATGTTGGGTTTCGTTGTGTAAAAGATATCAACTAAAAAAGGCTTGCAATCGCAAGCCTTTTTTAGTTGATTAATATGCCTTATTGGGCATTCAAAAACATTGATTTTTTATTGTACAATTCTCTGAAATATGGATCTTGAAGATCTTTAATAAAGCGAATTGCTTCACCAGTTGATTTCATTTCAGGACCTAATTGTTTGTCCACCTCCGGGAATTTGTTGAAAGAGAATACCGGTTCTTTAATTGCAAATCCTTTCAACTTACGTTCGATTGTGAAGTCTTTTAATTTATTAGCGCCCAACATGACTTTAGTAGCAATATTGATGTATGGAACATCATAAGCTTTTGCGATGAAAGGAACTGTGCGGGATGCACGTGGGTTAGCCTCGATAACATATACATTTTCACCTTTGACAGCAAACTGGATGTTTAGGAGACCACGGACATTTAACGCTTTTGCTAATTTGATCGAGTATTCTTCCATTTTGTCCTGAACAGCTTGTGACAAGCCAAATGGAGGCAATACCGCCGATGAGTCACCAGAGTGGATACCTGCAGGTTCGATGTGTTCCATCATACCAATGATGTGTACCTCTTCACCATCACAGATTGAATCTGATTCAGCTTCTTCGGCACGATCCAGGAAGTGATCGATCAGAATATGGTTTCCAGGAAGGTTTTTCAACAAGTTGACAACCGCTTTTTCTAAGTCTTCGTCGTTGATAACGATGCTCATTCCTTGTCCACCCAACACGTAAGAAGGACGGACCAATACTGGGTATCCCACTTCGTTTGCTACTTGTAATGCTTCTTCTGCCGATGTCGCGACACCGTATCTTGGATATGGAATTTCCAATTCTTTTAAAAGATCGGAGAAACGGCCACGATCTTCTGCCAAGTCCATGTTTTCGAACGAAGTACCGATAATTTTTACACCTAACTGCTCTAGACGTTCAGCCATTTTAAGCGCTGTTTGTCCACCCAGCTGTACGATAACACCTTCTGGTTTTTCTAATTCAATGATCTCACGTACGTGTTCCCAGAATACGGGCTCGAAGTATAATTTGTCAGCCATATTGAAGTCTGTCGAAACAGTCTCTGGGTTACAGTTAACCATAATCGCTTCGTAACCACATTCTTTAGCCGCCAATAAGCCGTGTACACACGAGTAATCGAACTCGATACCTTGACCGATACGGTTTGGACCGGAACCTAAAACGATGATTTTCTTTCTATCTGAAGAGATGGATTCGTTCTCTTCTTCGAAAGTCGAATAGTAGTATGGTGTTTGTGCAGGGAATTCTGCGGCACAAGTATCTACCATTTTGTAAACGCGGTTGATGCCTAGTTCCTTACGACGGTCATATACTTGATCTTCTGTTACATTGCCCAATAACCAAGCTATTTGTACATCTGAATAACCTTTTTGTTTTAAGGTCATGAAGAAATCGCGTGGAATATTATTCAATTGGTAACGACGCAATTCTTGTTCAAGGTGTACCAGCTCTTGGATCTGTACAAGGAACCATTTGTCTATACGGGTTGCTTTACGAATAGATTCCAAAGGAACACCTAATTCGAAAGCATCTTTAATATGGAACAAGCGGTCACCACTTGGATGCTCCAGACTATCCATGATCTCGTCTAAGTTTCTCCATTGACGACCGTCGGCACCTAAACCAGCGCGGCCAGTCTCCAAGGATTGACAGGCTTTTTGTAAAGCTTCGATAAATGTACGGCCGATTGCCATAACTTCACCTACCGCTTTCATCTGTAGACCTAATTCCTTGTTTGCTCCTTTGAATTTATCGAAATTGAAACGCGGGATCTTTACGATCACATAGTCTAACGTTGGTTCAAAATATGCAGATGTTGTTTTTGTGATCTGATTTTGCAATTCATCCAAGTTGTAACCGATTGCTAATTTAGCTGCAATCTTTGCAATTGGATAACCTGTTGCTTTGGATGCCAAAGCGGAAGAGCGTGATACACGTGGATTGATTTCGATGGCAATGATTTCTTCGTTTTCTGGATTTACAGAGAACTGAACATTACAACCACCGGCAAATGTGCCAATGGAACGCATCATCAGAATAGCCTGATTACGCATATCTTGGTAACATTTGTCTGATAATGTCATGCCCGGAGCAACCGTGATCGAGTCTCCAGTGTGAATACCCATTGGATCGAAGTTTTCAATGGTACAGATGATGATGACATTGTCGTTGGTATCACGAAGCAGTTCGAGCTCAAATTCTTTCCAACCCAATACAGCTTGTTCAACCAAAACTTCATGTGTTGGTGAAGCATGTAAACCTCTATTTAAGGCTGCATCAAAATCTTCTTTTCTGTGAACAAATCCGCCACCAGTACCAGCAAGGGTATACGAAGGGCGAATAACAAGCGGATAGCCAATTTCTTGTGCAGCTTCTTTACCTTCTAGGAATGAGTTTGCAATTTTGGATGTTGCAACGCCCACGCCAATATCAACCATTAATTGACGGAATTCTTCACGGTTTTCAGTTTTTTCAATGGCAGCAACATCAACACCGATAACTTTTACGTTGTATTTTTCCCAAAGACCTAGGTTGGAAGCTTCGATACATAAGTTCAAAGCGGTCTGTCCACCCATGGTAGGAAGTACAGCGTCAATGTTGTGTTTTTGCAAAATCTCTTCAATACTTTCGCAGGTTAATGGAAGTAAGTAGACATTGTCCGCAACAACTTTATCCGTCATGATTGTTGCAGGGTTTGAGTTGATGATGGATACTTCAATACCTTCTTCTTTCAATGAAAGGGATGCTTGAGATCCAGAATAATCAAATTCACAAGCTTGACCGATAACGATGGGACCTGATCCGATGATTAAAACCGACTTAATGGAAGTGTTTCTTGGCATTATATCTAGTTCAAAAAATTAAATTTCCTATTGTAAATCTGAGCAAAGACAATCAAAAATAGCTCATGGGGAAGGGTCATTCCGACTGCTTTGTCGGAGTGCAAAGTTACATTTTAAAATTTGAAAATTAAGTATTTATTTTAAGAATATTTAAAAAAAACATTTGGTTTGTTGGAAAGGTGCGCCTTAAAATGCAAAAACGAGTTGAAAAACATAAGTAAAATGTTCTCCAACTCGTATTGGATAAGGGTGTTCGATTTTATTAATAGACGATTATTTCGTCCGTAAATAGGAAGCCCTTTTTAGGGTTGCTCGCTTTGATTTTGATATAACGCGCTTGCTGTGCTTTGTCCAGCTTAAGTTCAAACCTTTTAAAAGTCAATTTTGATTCTTTATCGGAGATGTCATTTTTAATCGTTCCGACGGATCTAAAAGTACGGCCATTATCCGAAAGCAGCACTTCCATTTCTCCGGGCATATACACACCAGGTCCAATAAGCTGCATGAAATTCATGGCTACCAAATGTATTTCTTCTCTTCTCTCCATATCGACAACAACATCAATAGGGCTCGTGAATCCTTGCCATTGCCCATCATGATAGGAGAGCCCGCCCATGATTCCGTTTGTTAAGGTCGAATCTTTTTGTGCCGGATACCCCGACCATGGTGAATTGTAGGTTACCTTTTTTCCAATGGCGCGGTGGATATCAATAGTAAAGGATATCGTAGGGCCTATTTTGATCGAATCTTGAAAATAAGCGGCATTGATATGTCCTGTTGAGCTCAATTCAAATGGCCCCGTATACGGTGTTGACTGGATGGTAGGCTCACTGCCATCTATCGTATATCGAATCTGATCTGTTTTAAGTTGTTCTGTTGTTAACGTGATTTTATTGTTGTTTTTTGCTGGATTGTATGTTGCCGTATAAGCGACATTATAGGAAGGACGATAATAGTTAACGTTCAGATCCTGTAATAGCTTGTAATGAGATTGTAGTCGTCGCTGAAAATCTGTCCAGTTCTTCGCATCTTTGTTGGTCCAGTTGACCTCAGCCAATGCTAGCGCCCGTGGAAATACCATATATTCGAGATGTTCGGTGGTAGGGACATATTCTGTCCATATATTGGCCTGCGCACCGAGAATATGCTTGGCTTTATCTCCTTGTATGGCTGATGGAATTGGATCATAGGAATAGACCTTATCCAGAGTCAGATAGCCGCCGATGGCTTCAGGCTGTGTACGAGGGTCTGTCTGATAAGAATCAAAATAGAGGTGTGACACTGGAGTCATGATGACATCGTGACCGGCATTAGCAGCCTTTATGCCGCCATCTTCACTGCGCCAGCTCATGACCGTCGCCCCTTCAGTGAGGCCGCCTTCCAGAATTTCGTCCCAACCGATCAGTTTCCTCCCTTTGGATTGCAAGTATACGTCCATTTGCTTGATCGCATAACTTTGCAGTTCATCGACAGATTTTAATTCTTCTTTTTGCATGAGTGCCTGATCTTTTGGGCAGGTTTCCCAATGCTTTTTCTCGGCTTCATCACCGCCGATATGGATGTACGGAGAAGGGAATATCGTAAGGACTTCATCCAAGACATTTTTTAAGAACTCAAAGGTTTTTTCATTTCCGATACAGAATTCGCCTTGACTATAAGGTTTTCCTGAACAAGAGAGTTCCGGATAGACGGCCAATACTTCTTCAGAATGTCCTGGCATTTCAATCTCAGGGATGACATTGATTCCTTTTCTGGCGGCATAATCGACCAATTCGCGAGCCTCTTCCTGCGTATAGAAACCACCGCTGGCATTAGGTGTACCTTTGTCTACATACTGGCGACCATTATTCCACCAATCTTTCCAGCTTGTATGGGTACGCCAGGCGGCTTTTTGCGTCAATTCAGGATATTTTTTGATTTCAAGCCGCCATCCAGCGCCGTCGGTTAAATGCCAATGAAAGTTATTGAACTTATAGATGGCCATGATGTCGATATACTTTTTTACAAAGGATAAGGGCATAAAATGGCGCGATACATCGAGGTGTAGACCACGGTAGGTAAATCGAGGTTCATCAATAATTGTCGCAAAGGCTATTTTACTTGGGTCAGCTTGTAGGTAGCCTAATTGAATGAGGGTATAAATCCCATTGATAATTTGAGGCACATTCCAAGCCCTGAGCAGCAGGCCTTTTTCATCAATCTGGATGGAATAGGCATTTTTGCTGAGATTGTCTGCATCGACTGCTTTGATAATGCGAAAGCCTTCTTTTGGTGCTTTTTTATTTTTTTTGAGTACTTCGACGGATAGACTTTTGATTGCAGGATGTTCAGTAAGCAATTGGGTGGTCTCCTGAAACTCATCTGAAACAATAACCGGAAGATGTGCAGGGATAGCATATGTTCCCGTGGCCAATGTGATTTTCGAAGGTTTGGGTATAATGTCAAAGTTGGTTTGGGCCTGTGCAGCAAAGATAGATGCACCCCCAAGTAACAACATGGATAAAGATTGGCTCAGTCGCATAGTTTTGTTATTAGATTAATGATAATCAACACAAATATCCTAATTTTTGTTTCATTATTCTATTAATGCCGATAAACGGTCATTTTTTATGATATAAAACCAACAAATAGACGGTTAGAAATTACATTTTTAATCCTTAACTTTGTTGTATGATTGAACTTCCAGTTATTCCGGCAACTCCTGCACAGCGCAAGCCTGATTGGTTGCGTGTCAAATTGCCTGTTGGTAAAGAATATAGACATGTCAGAAGTCTTGTAGACGAACATAAATTACATACGATTTGTGAGAGTGGAAATTGCCCGAATATGGGCGAATGTTGGGGGGCTGGAACGGCAACCTTCATGATTTTGGGGAATATCTGTACACGTTCTTGTTCGTTTTGTGCGGTAGCAACTGGCCGTCCGCTAGCGGTAGATTTGGATGAACCAAATCGGGTGGCGAATTCGGTTAAGTTGATGCAGGTTAAACATTGTGTGATTACTTCGGTAGATCGCGACGATCTAAAGGATGGTGGTTCAATTATTTGGGCCGAGACCATCAACGCTATCCGCAGAGAAAGCCCTGAAACGACAT
This sequence comes from Sphingobacterium sp. 2149, assembly GCF_031455655.1. NCBI lineage: Bacteria > Pseudomonadati > Bacteroidota > Sphingobacteriia > Sphingobacteriales > Sphingobacteriaceae > Sphingobacterium > Sphingobacterium sp. 2149. Next base: position 8,826 of record NZ_JAVDTD010000016.1, read on the forward strand.
TGGAAACACTTCTGCCGGATTTTAAAGGACAATGGGATAATTTAGACCGCGTGATCGCAGTTCGCCCCGAAGTTGTTTCACACAACTTGGAAACGGTTCGTCGTCTGACAAGAGAGGTTCGTGTTCAAGCTAAATATGATCGTTCATTGGAATGTCTGCGCAGAATTTCTGAAGCGGGTCTCCGTACAAAATCAGGTATTATGCTTGGTTTAGGTGAAACTGAGGAAGATGTTATCGAGGCAATGCAAGATTTATATAACGTCGGGGTACATATTTTGACATTGGGTCAGTATTTACAGCCTACGAAAGCTCACCATCCTGTAATCGAATGGATTACACCTGCACAGTTTGAGAAATATCAGAAAATTGGTTTGGAAATGGGATTCAAGTATGTGGAGTCTGGACCATTGGTACGTTCATCCTACCATGCTGAAAAACATCTATTCGATATGCAATAGAAAACGGTTTTAAAGTTTTTTGAAGGTATATTTCGCCTTATAGTGGAATTATCTTTGCACGATATAAAAAAAAGAAGCCTGAGTGATTTTTTTGCTCAGGCTTCTTTTTTCTGCTTTTTTTATTAACCGGTCTGCCTCTTGGGTTTGAAGAAACCACTACTTATGTTCATTATTGATGAATTTGCTAAAATAGCAAGATTTCGATTGGAACAGATTGGTCTATAGGTAGGCGAGCATTAGGCCATCGCAATTGTTTCTTTCCGATATGGCCTGAGGCCTTATAGGTTAAAAATTGTACGGAGTAAAACTGTTCTCCCGCGAAGTTCAAATTCATGCTGAGAAATCATATTGGCGGTCATCATATAGGTGCGATAGTTTTTAATATTGGCCAAATTATTCATTTCCAATTCGAAGTCCATTTTCCATTTGTTGACCTTATAGCGCGCAAAAAAGTCTATGAAGGTATAACTTGCATTCTTCATGTCTGTTTGGAAGGTAGCGAGATTGCGGATGTTCACACGCATGAAGCCGTTTTGGAAGGGGTTAGCCGGGAAGCCTATATTATGCATCATTGTGGTGGTTTTATTTTGGATCACATTACCCAGCCCTTGTTGTTTGCTCCAGCTCCAATTGAATAGTCCTGAATAGGAAATGTGATAAGATTGAAAGACTTTAGCTTCTATACTAGGCTGAAATTGATAGCTTATACTTCGAATAGGGACTAGGGCATTGTTTAACAATTGATTGTATTTGAAGTAAGAAATGCTTCCTTTTAGTTTGAGGGTACTTGCCAGGGGGAAAATGTATTTATCAAACCCGATCTGTGAAGACCAGCGCTCCTGCAGGTTATCCATATTGACCAGGATATTCTCGGTGATGTTTTTTTTTATAACGGAAGATAATATCGTGTTGGAAAGTGATCTTGAATAGCTAATACCAGCATGTGCAAATAATACTTTTAGGGTACGTGCCAGATTGTAATTCAGATTAAATGAATGCTTTTGAGATTCATTTAGCGCTGCATTATTTTGGCTGAGCATTCTATAGTTCCGTAATACCGCACCACGGTATATATCTTCTATGTTGCCAATGTCCTGCGCAAATTGATAGTTAAATTGAAAATAGTCTTCTTGAGAAACCTGCCATCTCGCTTTTAAATTAGGATTGATCAGCACGGAATTTTTGGAAGTGGACAGCTGATGACTGATGTCTTCATAATGCGTAAATAAATAGGTCACCGGAATATCCAACTGGGTTTCAAACCGATTTGTTTTCCAGGAATATTGAGGTGTAATGAATGCTTGGGTTCTGCTCCAATGCAGATCATTACGCATCCTTTCTCCGAGTGTCCGAATACCGTGGTCCTCGTCATCTATGCTGAGCAAAGAGTTGAAATGCTGGCGGTCGATATTGACCCCAATTTGATAGTATTGCTTGAACTTTCCTTTATTGAAGCGGTAACCTGTACTGATCTCTGTAAAAAATGAAGGTACTTCCATGTGTTGAAGAATACTTTTATAGGCCGTATTATCGTTTAGTATTTCGGGAAAAAGACCGGGGTAGATCTGCAACGACTGGGGCTTGTTGCCGTAATTTAAAGACCAGTTAATTGCAATAATGTCATTGTTTTCAAGTTGGGGTATATAGCTGAAAAGGTTGCTGAATCCCTTGATGTGGTGTTTTTGAAATTGGTCGATCTGGCCGGAAGAGTTTGTCAATAGGGCTCTTATATCGCTCTTTTCATACTCAAGTGACAAGGCATTGCTCGCATACTGCTGTTCGGTATTGGTGGACGCCGAAAGTCTGGCTGTGCCAAGCCATCGCGCTGTTTTCAGATGATTTTGCTCATTAAAATAGACGTCGCCATCATCGAGCAGGTATTGTGTGTTTGAGGCATTATTTTGCCTATTGTTGTCGTATAATGCCTGAATATTTGATTTTAGCTGCCAATGATTCTTGAGGTTGTATAGGTTATTGGTGTTTAGCGAACCTGTATTGTTGAAATAATAGTTGCTTTTAGGAATGTTGGGACTTCCTGTTGTGTTGGTGCTCAGGAGGTTATTGACGGGTGATCGGCCAAATTTGGCCAATAAGGACGACTGATTGTCACCAATGATATCTCCAGAAAGATCTCTGCCGATACTATTTCCGCTAAGAACATTTAGCATCTTTACTTTCTTGTTAAACAAGATTGAATTCAGTTCGGGATCGTACAGACTAGGGGGACCGGCAGCGATTTTAGCCTGTCCCGTGAGTTTTAACTTCGCTTCGTCTTTAATAACCAGGTTAATAGCAACGTCGTCTGTAAATCTTTTATTTTTGAGAACCTTATAATGTTCATGGTTGTCGAGCACCTGAATGTCCTTCACCATTTTGTGTGGGATAGTCCGTGTACCGATTCCATAGCGATTTTCCAATAGGTCGTCCCCGTCGATGTAAAGTTTAGAAACGGTTTTGTCCTGGTATTTAATAAGACCCGATTCAGTCACTTCCATGCCAGGAAGGCGCTTGATGACATCACCGATATTTCGGTCTTCTTCTTTGGCAAAAGAGCCAACATCGTAGGAGATGGTATCATTGGAACGGGTGACCTTTGGCTTGCTTTTTACAACGACATCTTGCAATAGATTGTTTTTTGGAAGGAGTATAATCCGGAGATTTGAGGTCTGAGAACCAAGTTTACGTTCAAATTTCTCATAGGTTAGGTGGTTGATCTGCAGGTAGATGTTTGTGTAGTCCTTCGTTAAGGTAACGGCAAAGCGACCCTCTTTATCCGTCGGTTTAAAGGCAATAATTTTATTTCCTGAGAGGATATTAACACTGGCGTAGGGTACAGTACGAAATGTTTTATCCACTTGGACTGTTCCACTAATCGTTTGCTGGGCAAAGATGCTCTGCCCAAGCAATACGACTATTAATAAACATAGAAATACTTTCATTAAGGCGTCAGCTCTATCGGATTATTGGTAACTTTTGAAGGTTTGTATTTATCGTCTTTTGAAATATTGAAACTCTTTATTTTTGACGGATCCAAAGCACCAACCGGGGAGCCCCCTCCAGAGCCGGAACTGGATCTAACCACGGCCATGTTTCCTGATGAACCTACACTGATGGTTCTGTTTTTTCCCGATTGCGCTTGCATATAAGCTTGTGGATTGGCCTTGAAGGCTTCCTGAATTTTTTTTACTTCTTCTGCAGTGGTTGTGATGACATTCTGCGGCAGAGCGACCGATGTTTTGCCATCTTCAATTTTGTCGAATCCAGCGTAAGCAAAAATGACTTCATTTTTTGTGTCTCGGGCATCCAGGATTAGGCCAGGAAGACCATGGAGTTTCCACGGTCCATAAGAAAACGGCAGTTCGGTTGTAAACCAGGCAATATAGGTCCGGCCTTTGAATGTTGTTTTCGCGTTCTGACAGTTATAGCCACCAATTTCTTTGTGTTCACCCAGCATTTCCCAATCTTGTGTGGGGTAGGACTGTGGAATGGCAAAATTGTCGCTGGCAACACTAATCACTTCGGTCATTTTGTTTTGATTGGCGTCTAATAAATAGGAAGAACTTGATGGCGTAGAGCGCTTAGTAATGGTTAGTGTACCGTCGAAGCCAGGGCCCTCCATTTGTCTCTTGACCTCTTCCTGCATACGCTTGGTCGAGTAGGAAGTATAATAGCTTCCTTGTTGATTGAGGTAGGTAACAGTTTCGTCTCGTATAAATTGATCCAGTTGGGTGCTATCGTTTACATGTTTGAATTCGTAGTGAACCTTGGCAATAGCTGGGGCACTTTCTTGTGTAAATGATAACTGTGTCATGACAGCTAGTAGAAATGATAATGTATATTTCATAAAATTATGTTTATATCGTAAATGTACGAAATATTCGTAATAATCAAGATTTATTTCATTTTCGCGCTTGATTTTTGGAAGGCAAAGGAAATAGAGATCAGTACAAGGCTCGTTACTAACGGGTTATTGAGTGGTTCTATTCGTGTTGCTATTAAAAACCGTCTCGCCAGCAATGACTGTCCGTTCTGTTTTTACATTTCGCAGTTGCTCATTCGGGATGTTCAAGATATCCTTTTCGAGGATAACAAAATCCGCATCTTTTCCAACTTCGATGCTGCCCCGTTTCTTGTCTTGAAAGCACGAGAATGCCGCCCATATGGTCATTCCTCGCAGGGCATCTTCACGGCTTATCGCGTCTTGCATCTGAAATCCCTGGTCTGGATACCCTTTTTTGTCGACACGAGCCACTGCTGCATGGAAACCATATAAAGGATTGAAGTGTTCTACCGGGAAATCACTTCCCAAAGCGAGTTTCCCGTATTCTTCCAACAGATGCTTATAAGCATAAGCGCCTTTCATACGTTCTGCCCCTAGCCGGTCTTTGGCCCAGTACATATCTGAGGTGGCATGTGTGGGCTGTACTGAAGGGATGATTTGGTACTCTCTAAATTTGTCAAAATCTGTAGGCGATATAATCTGAGCGTGCTCAATACGCCATCTCCGGTCATTGTTATTGTGCGGGTATTTGCCGTAGATATCCAAGATAATACGATTGGCCGAATCGCCTATGGCATGGGTATTTGCCTGAAATTTGCTTGCAGCGATCTGTTTGATCATTTCTTCATACTCCTGCGGACTATGAAGTAAAAAACCATGTGTGGGTGCATCATGGTAATGGGCGAGGAGGCAGGCTCCACGGGAACCCAGCGCACCATCGGCAAGTAGTTTAAACCCTTTGATTTCGAACCGGTCGGTCTCATAGAAACCTTGGTCGATAAATGATTTTATATTTTGAGGACTACCGAGGATCATGGCATAATCTCTGATTTTTAGCTGGCCTTCGCGGTAGTATTTTTTTAAAAGTTCGAGTCTCTCTTTTGATAAACCTGCATCAACAATTGAGGTAAGACCTACAGAAAGTAAAGAGTCCTGTGTGCGTTTGATCATTCTTAAGTATTCCTTTTCGTTGGGAACAGGGATTGTCTTATTGACAAGCTCCATTGCATTGTCGATCAACAGACCATTTGGTATGTTATTGATCCCCCCGACCACCCCACCGCGGATGCTGGGAGTACTGGTTAATTTGGCCCATTCCAGCGCTTTGGAATTGGCGACGGCCGCATGATAATCTACCCGCATAAGATAAACGGGAATATCAGGGAATGCTTTATCCAACAAATCTTTGGTGGGAAAAGCTTTATCTTTCCAGCGATTTTGGTCCCAACCTGCACCGATCAGCCAGGTTTTGTCTGGATTCTTCTGCCTGTAGTTTTTGACACGTTGAATGATCTCTTCAAAGGAGTCAGCCCCGTTTAGATCGACTTGATCCATTAATTCGGCTTCGTCAAACAGATGCGCATGGGCGTCATAAAATCCGGGGTAAATGGGTTTTCCTTCTGCATCAATCTTTTCCTTTGCTTTATATTTCCGCTGTATTTCATCATCCGAACCGATGGCTATAAATTTACCATCTTTGACCGCAAATGCCTGTGCTGTACTAAATGTGGAATCTACGGTATATACTTGCGCATGATATACAATAAAGTCCACTTTGGTTTGTGGAGAGCATGCGATGATCGTCAAGCAGAAAAAAAGAATGGTTATTGGAAGGGTTTTCATAGCCTAAAAATAGAAAAAAGCTTTTAATAAACTGCATCTGAGTTAGTGGCAAGGTATACTGGAGCTCAGGTTTGAGGTTTTGACAGGTTGGTGGAATGCCCTTTGGCAAAGAACCTAGGCTATTTTATGGTGTATGGCTAAGAAAAAGATAACCTGTTAAGTAATGAAATATGAAACGTTCCTTGAAGGAAGGATATGGGGATACACTGTATGCTGCTGCATTTTAAAAAGCAAAAAAGGCTATCCAATTAAATTTGGATAGCCTTTTCAATTCAAAAATCAAAATACGTGATTAACAGTACTCGTCAAATGCTGCGACTAAGTTGTCAGCGATCATTTGAGCTGGGCGACCTTCAATCATATGTCTTTCAATCATGTGTACCAGTTTTCCGTCTTTGAACAAAGCCATTGCTGGAGAAGATGGCGGATAAGGCAACATGTAATTACGAGCAGTGTTAACAGCATCCGTTTCCATACCTGCAAAAACAGTTACTAATTTAGCAGGGTGTTTTTCATTTTTGACAGCAGCTTTTGCAGCAGGACGAGCATTTGCTGCCGCACAACCGCAAACAGAGTTTACAACCACAAAAACGGTTCCTTCTGATGCAATCGCCTGATCAACTGCTTCAGGTGTTTTTAATTCTTCGAATCCTGCATCAACTAATTCTTGACGCATTGGAGCTACTAAATATTCTGGATACATTATTTCTTAAGTAAAATGTTAATATTCTATTTCAATTGTGTGTGATAAAACTTCCTATCCTTGACCTAGATCGGGTCAGGCACCGCAAGTTCTATTTCACTTGTACAAATATAGCTGTAAAAGGCAGCTTCGTCAAGATGCTTGTCTCAAATCAATGTCAGAAAATCGTTTACTGCGCGAAGTCCATTTTCAAGACGCTGCTCACCGAGCCCAGACACAATGCGATATTGTGCATGAAGGGCTGTCAATTCACCTTTCCAGATTTCCATAAAATGATCCCGTTGTTCGGGGAAATCTCGTAACGGATCATCCTGCCAGGGCAGATCGATATCCATCAGGAGATAAAGGTCGTAGGGATGTTGCTGGATTTTATCGGTAACTTCTTCTGGAGTATGGCCAAATAGATAATCAGACCAGATTTTTACGGTAAGGAAGGTCGTGTCGCAAATAAGAATTTGTCCTTGAGCTAATGGAACCAGTGCTTCTTCAAGTGCGACCTGTCCATAAAACATATTGACTTCGTCCTGTAAGGTGTATTTATTGTTGAGGCCTTGACAATAATAGCGTGAATATTCGGGTACACATACCGTTTTAAACTCTTTGGCAAGAAACTGTGCCATCGTTGATTTTCCAGTAGACTCGGGGCCAACAACAGCAATTTTTATAAATTCTTTTCCCACATCGATCGTTTTGATAGGCAATATTACGCAAAATTTTTATAGGTTTTCTGCCAATCGCGGTAGCCATTCCAGGCGATGACCGCGAAGACAAAATAAAGCACGGCTGTCAACATAAGATCTTTATGGATGTAGAGTGGGATATAACAAATGTCTACAAACACCCAAAGTAGCCAGTTCTGGAGGACTTTTCTGGTCATCAGGAATTGGGCGACAAAACTTACCGATGTACAGAATGCATCAATGTAGGGCACATCCGAATTAGTTTTGCGGTCGAGAAGGTACCCGATGGAGATGGTGAGGATAAATATGGCTAAACAGCAGAGAAGCAATTGATTGCTGTTAGCATTGACGATGGGTTTCTTTTTTTCCTCTTTTCGTTTTATCCAATAGTACCAGCCGTAAACAGCAGTAGATAAAAAGTAGAATTGCAGGACAGTGTCTCCGTATAGTTTGGCATCATAAAACAGAATAGCATAGGACGCCACGCTGATGATACTAATGGGCCAATTCCATATGTTTTGCTTAGCGGCCAAATAGACACAAAGGAAGCCTGTCAGTGTACCTAACCATTCGAGCCAAGAGGTATGGGCAAATTGGCGGGCAATCTGCTGAAAAAAATCCTGCATGTGGTGTGTTAAAAATTACACCCTAAATATACAAAGTCCAACCAATAGTCAGTAATTGTTTATCCAATAGTCGATTATTGAACCTGTTTATTGGCACAGTTGGTACTGGCAAAAGACTCCGGCTTAGCCTTAAAGACAAATCCCATACCCATAATATAGCCCATGGCTTCTTTTAGAGCAACATTCGACTGGAAACTTGGATTGGTGTTGATGTCGGCGTGGACTTCAAGGTCCACTTTGTGTTTTTCGAGGAGGGGGCAGAGTTGATAGGCTATATCGATGGATTTTTGCACTTCGAGCAGCATCCTCTCTTTAATGCTCATTCGGTGATGCCTTTTGTCAGGTTGGATAAACATAAATCCACCTTTATGTTCCCTGAGAAAGACGATGACTGTTGCGAAGTCGATGATGCCCCGCTTGACTTGGGAATCGGTGCCGATGTAAACCTTGAGCTTATTCCCGAGGGCGTCTTCGCGTTTTATGACTTCTTCAACAGCATCGAAAATTGTGGAGCGAATGGATTCGCCATTGTATTTTTGCCATCTCATAGCGATATAAATTAGATATAACAAAATTCAACTTCATCATTGACATAAATTTACTGAATTTCAATGAGCTAAGTGTTAATTTAATTTTAAATAATTTATCCACATTAGTGGTGTTTTGCACCATAGGCCAGATCTCCTGCATCGCCGAGTCCCGGCACAATATAGGCTTTGGAGGTCAGTTCGCGATCGACGTCACCTACCCAGATGTGCGCTGTTGGAATAAACGCCTGCACATGATTTATTCCTTCTTCGGAAGCGATGGCCGCAACAATGTGCAATTCCTTGATGTCATATTCGGCCAAAAGATCCCGGCAGCATAACACGAGACTTTTTCCTGTCGCCAGCATTGGGTCCACTACAATCACGGTGCGGTTGTCTAAATTGGGGGTATTCACATATTCTTTGTGAATCTCAAACTCGCCGCTTTTTTTGGTATGTCGGTAGGCGGCAATAAACGTATTGTCGGCGCGGTCAAACACATTTAATAGCCCTTGATGAAACGGAAGACCCGCTCTCAGAATCGTAGCGAGCACGGGTTGTTCCATCAGGAGTTGAGTTTTGGCCACACCCAGCGGAGTTTCAACTTCAATGGGCGTGTAGGTCATCGTCTTGCTGATCTCATAAGCGAAGATTTCACCCAATCGTTCCAAATTCCGGCGGAAACGCATGCGATCCTGCTGAATATGAATATCTCTCAACTCGGCGATAAAATGATTTGCAATGCTATTTTGGGTAGATAGAATAGTAACCATGACGTGTGTGCTAGTTCAGTGAAGCTAAAGATAATAAATAATCAATTGAAAGTAATAACATCTACGGTATTATTATAGTTTGCACTCAAATGGTAAAATTTTTAGTAAATTTGTTTTACAACACTACTGGATGTGGCCTGGATCGCATCTCGAAAAAACGTCCTGTTTGCAGATTAAAATCATCGGTTTAAAAAGAACAGTTTTGTGCTTGCCGCTCAAACTATTACTGGTGCAATGTTTGCTGGAAAAGGCCGAGATAGTTTTGTTTAAGAAATAGGAAGTATATGAAATTTGAATTGACATCAGAGTATAAGCCGACCGGCGATCAGCCCGAAGCGATTAGGCAATTGGTTGCTGGAGTAGAGCAGGCAGAGCAATACCAAACGCTTTTGGGAGTGACAGGATCGGGTAAGACCTTTACTGTGGCCAATGTGATTCAGGAAACGCAAAAGCCAACATTGATTTTAAGCCATAATAAAACGTTGGCGGCTCAATTGTACGGTGAATTCAAGCAGTTCTTCCCCAATAATTCGGTCAACTATTTTGTGTCCTATTACGATTATTATCAACCCGAAGCTTTTATTGCTTCTACAAACACTTACATCGAGAAGGATTTAGCGATTAACGAAGAAATTGAAAAGTTGCGCTTGGCCACCACTTCCGCTTTGATGTCGGGGCGTCGTGATGTCGTTGTGGTTTCTTCTGTGTCTTGTATCTACGGTATGGGAAATCCAGAGGATTTCTCCCGTTCTATCTTTCGATTCGGCGTAGGGATGACGGTTACGAGAAATGCTTTTCTGCATAAATTAGTTGAAATTTTATATTCACGCACGACCACAGAGTTTAAACGTGGTACATTTCGCGTTAAAGGAGATACTGTGGATATTTATCCAGCGTATCTGGATTTTGCAATTCGTGTGTCCTTCTTTGGGGATGAAATTGATGAATTGAGTGAGATAGATCCTGTATCTGGTAAAACGCTCCATAAAATGGAAGATTTAGCCCTTTTTCCGGCCAATCTTTTCGTTACGCCGAAGGAAAAATTTAAAGAATCGATTTGGGCTATTCAAGATGAATTGATGCAGCGGAAAACCCAATTGGAAGCCGAGGGCTTGATGCTCGAAGCAAAGCGTTTAGAGGAACGTGTCAATTATGATTTGGAGATGATGCGCGAGCTGGGTTATTGCTCAGGAATAGAAAATTATTCCCGCTTTTTCGACGGTAGGCAGCCAGGAATGCGTCCTTTCTGTTTGCTGGATTATTTTCCGGAGGATTATCTGTTGGTCATTGATGAAAGCCACGTGACCTTACCCCAATTGCGTGCAATGTACGGTGGCGACCGATCACGAAAAGTCTCTTTAGTGGAACATGGATTCAGATTGCCTGCGGCTTTGGATAACAGACCCTTAAACTTTCCGGAGTTTGAATCTTTGACGAACCAGACAATTTATGTGTCAGCTACTCCTGGTGATTATGAACTGCAACAGACAGAGGGTGTGGTGGTTGAACAGGTGATTCGTCCTACGGGGCTCCTAGACCCGATTATTGAAGTGAGACCAGCGATCAATCAAGTCGATGATTTCTTGGAAGAGGTGGATAAGACCATCAAAGAAGGTGGGCGTGTGCTGGCAACTACACTGACGAAACGTATGGCGGAGGAACTTTCCAAATATATGACCAAGCTGAACTTAAAAGTTCGTTATATACACTCGGAAATTAAAACCTTGGAGCGGGTAGAAATCTTACGCGGCCTTCGATTAGGTGAATTTGATATTTTGGTCGGCGTGAACTTATTGCGTGAGGGACTTGATTTACCGGAGGTTACGCTGGTTGCTATTCTCGATGCAGATAAAGAAGGTTTTTTGCGTTCTGAACGTTCGCTTATTCAGACGATTGGTCGGGCTGCCCGGAATGATAAAGGTCGGGTTATTATGTATGCAGACAAAATGACCGACAGTATGCGTGTGACGATCGATGAAACTAATCGACGTCGGGACAAACAGATGAAATATAACCAGGAACATGGCATTACTCCGCGTACAGTCGGCAAAACTAGAGAGGAAATATTGGAGCAGACCTCTGTCGCCGATTTCTCAGGTATTGAACCTAAAATTTATGTCGAACCGGATCCATCGCAGGCTGTTGCAGCTGATCCAGTGATGCAGTATCTGAGCGAGAAGGATCTGAAGAAAGCAATCGATAACGTCCGTAAGAAAATGGATAAAGCTGCGAAGGATATGGACTTTCTGGAAGCAGCGAAATATCGTGATGAAATGTTTTCCCTCGAGAAGCTTTATGAAGAACGGTTCTCCTTCTAAAGGGGCTTTTGTTTTCAGGTGCCTATTTTTTGTGGGTGAAGTGGTTTTTTTCTGTAAAATTATATTGTTCAATTGTTAACATATTTTGCAAAAATCAAATTCTTCTCAGTAAATTAGTGCTCAAATCTAAACTAAAGCATACTTGAAAATGAAAAAGCCAATTCTTGTTGTCAAATTCGGATCGGCTTCTATTACCACGAAAGAGGGAGAAGTTGATGAACGTATTGTTTTGGAGATCGCTAGGCAAATTGCTTCTTTACAAAAGAAATACAATATTGTCTTGGTGTCTTCTGGGGCTGTCGCTGCCGGTAAACGTTTTTTGCCCAATTATACGGGGACATTATCAGAACGTAAGGCTGCCGCTGCAATTGGAAACCCCATACTGATCAATACATATTCAACTTATTTCCGACCCTTCAAAATTTCTTTGGCGCAAAGCTTATGTGAACGACATCATTTTTCCAATCGGGATCAATTTCTGCAATTGAAAAATACATACGAGGAATTGTGGAAGAATAATGTTATTCCAATCGCAAATGAAAATGATGTGGTGAGCAATAAAGAACTAAAGTTTTCAGACAATGATGAGCTGGCAACCTTGATTGCTGTTGGCTTTGGTGCCGAAAAACTATTATTCAGTACTTCTGTCCCAGGAGTATTAGATACAAACAACAAGATTATACCGCAAATTGAAACAATCGACAGGGACATCCTGGGATTGGCAAGGAAGGACAAATCGTCGGTGGGACTGGGTGGAATGACGTCAAAATTGAATTTTGCCCGATTAGCCAATCAGATGGGGATTGCTGTTGTGATTTTTAGCATGCAAACTGAGGATGCCATTCAGAAAGCAGTGAAACATGAGACTGGTACCTTGTGCCTACCTGAAAGCAAGAAAATATCATCCCGTAAGAAGTGGCTTGCGAGCGGGAGTTTAATTAAAGGAGAATTGATGGTTGACCGCGGAGCAGAGGAAGCGTTATTAAAGCACAAGAGTCTTCTGGCTGTCGGTGTTACACGAATCGTCGAGCATTTTGAAAAGGGAGAAGTGTTAAATATTGTCAATCTAGAAGGCTTAACCGTGGCCGTTGCCCGGGCGAAAATGGATTCATCCGCTTTGTCCCAATCCAGTAAAAAAAATATAGAAATTGCACACGCAAATGATATCGTATTGTTATGAGTGAATCCATTGTAGAACAACTTCAGGCAGCGGCCAACGCAAAAAATGTATTGCAGAAGCTAGCACCTGAAACCAAAATAACGCTTTTAAATGCTATTGCAGATGCTCTTGTCGAACAGGAGTCGGTTATATTACAGGCCAATAAAAGTGATCTGGACCGCATGTCTGATGAAGATCCCAAAAAAGACCGTCTCTTGCTCAACGGTGATCGTCTAAGAAGTTTGTCTGATAGTGTGAAGCAGATTGCACAGTTAGCGGATCCAACAAACCAGCTCTTATTAAAAAAGGTGCTACCCAATGGATTGGAAATAGAAAAGATCACTGTTCCGCTTGGAGTTGTTGGGGTAATCTATGAATCGCGGCCCAACGTTACTATTGACGTTGCTGCTTTATGTATTCAATCGGGTAATGTTTGTTTGCTGCGTGGCGGTTCCGATGCCCAATATACCAATCAAGCTTTATTAACCGTAATCCATGGAATTTTGAACGAACAAGGTATTACGAAGGATATTGTACAACTGTTGCCTGTGGACAGAAAGCACGTTTCAGAATTGCTGGAGGCGACGTCTTATGTGGATATTATCATCCCACGTGGGTCGCAGTCATTGATCAATTTTGTGCGGGAAAACGCCAAGGTACCTGTGATTGAGACAGGGGCAGGAGTATGCCATACGTACGTCGACTGTACCGCAGATTTGGATATGGCAGCGAAGATTGTCGCGAATGCTAAAATTTCTAGACCTTCTGTCTGTAACTCCTTGGATACAGTTTTGGTCGATAAGGATGTTGTAACGGAATTTTTAGTTAAACTGGCTCCGTATCTCGAAGAGGCTCAAGTTGAAGTCTTTGCTGATGCTATTGCCTATCAGGTACTAAAACATGAAAATTTTTCAAATTTAAAGCGAGCAGAAGAGGCGGATTTTGGAAAGGAATTTTTAGATTTGAAATGTTCGGTAAAAACCGTTGACGGTTTGGATGAAGCGCTGGAACATATTGGAACATATTCTTCCAAGCATTCGGAGTGTATTGTCTCTTCTAATGAACTTTATATTGAACAGTTTTTAAATACTGTGGATGCCGCTGCGGTGTATTGCAATGCGTCGACACGTTTTACAGATGGCGGAGAATTTGGACTTGGGGCTGAAATAGGGATTTCTACTCAGAAATTACATGCACGGGGGCCATTTGCATTAGAAAAGTTGGTTACAGAGAAATGGATTGTCCGTGGAAACGGTCAGATTCGATAATAGATCTATACGATGGGAATAAGTTTTAAAAGAGATTTGATGGTACGCTGGGTGGAGGACATCGGGAAATTTCTGCGGATATGGATTGACGGTTACGATGCGTTTGCTGAGCCTGAAGATCCGGCCCAGTTTGCCGAAGCCTATCAGAAGTTTTTTGAAAGGGATCGGAGTTTTTATTTGAGTATTTCCGAAGCTGAGCTCACAGCTTATGCAAAAAATGACCTGGATGCGCAACAATTACATCCACTGGCGCTGACGCTATTATTTGATGGGTTGAATGCTACGGATGGTAGCCAGGAAAACTTACTTCGTAAAGCAAAGCTCATTCTGAATCTAGCTATGGCCCAAACAGCCAGCTTTGCTTTTCAAGATTACCAGTATCTAGCGATGATCGATAATAAATTGAAAACTATAGACTAGAGCAGCGAACTGTCTGCTAAGTTCATGTAGTATTGAAGTGCTATAGGAACTTCGAGTTGTGATATGAACGATACTGCGCTTAGCAGAGAAAATAAACGGGAGCTGTCAGTTATTAAACTGGCGGCTCCCGTTTATTAAGGGATTTTTAACGGAATGCTACCGCAAGATTTCTCGGGCAATAACCAGGCGTTGAATTTCGGAGGTACCTTCATAGATTTGGGTGATCTTTGCATCACGCATTAACCTTTCGACATGATATTCTTTTACGTAACCATAGCCACCGTGGATCTGTACAGCTTCTACTGTGTGTTTCATGGCAACTTCAGACGCATGTAATTTGGCCATAGCTGCTTCTTTACCGTAGGGAAGTCCTTGATCTTTAGTCCAGGCAGCTTTATATGTCAAAAGCCGAGCGGCCTCAATCTCGACCTCCATATCGGCCAATTTAAATTGAATAGCTTGATGTTCCGATATTGGCTTTCCAAAGGTCTTACGCTCTTTTGCGTAGGCCAAAGCAAGATTATAAGCGCCAGCAGCTATTCCCAAGGCCTGCGCAGCGATACCTATACGCCCGCCATCCAGCGTTTTCATGGCAAATTTAAAACCGAAACCATCTTCTCCAATACGATTTTCTTTGGGAATCTTAACATCGGAAAATAGGAGCGAGTGAGTATCTGAACTGCGGATGCCCAATTTGTTTTCTTTAGGGCCAATGGTAAATCCAGGCAGTCCTTTTTCAACGATTAAAACATTGATTCCTTTATGGCCTTTTTCAGGATGTGTCTGTGCAATGACAAGATAGATATCGGCATGCCCCCCATTAGTGATCCAGTTTTTTGTGCCATTTAGTAAATAATGATCCCCTTTATCTTCTGCAGTTGTATGTTGTGACGAGGCGTCAGAACCGGCTTCGGGTTCGGATAGCGCAAATGCACCAAGTTTTTCCCCCTTTGCTAAAGGAATCAGGTATTTCTGTTTCTGTTCTTTCGTCCCAAAAGCATTAAGTCCATATAATACGAGAGAATTGTGAGCGGAGACAATAACGGCCGCAGAGGCGTCAATTTTGGCAATTTCTTCCAGTACGAGAACGTAGGCTAACGTATCCATACCCGCACCGCCATAAATTTCCGGTGTCATGATGCCCATAAATCCAAGTTCGCCCATCTGTTTGACAAAATCGGTAGGAAATTTAGCGGATTCATCGCGTTCTATTACTCCAGCCTTTAATTCCTGGGCAAATTCCCGCGCTGCATCGCGGATCATTTTATGTTCTTCGCTTAATTCAAAATTCATGGTATTCCTATTTTTGGTTTATCAGTTACCAAGCCGATAACTAGCTATCTAATAAGGTTTGATCTCAAAAAGTTTTTCCTAACACATGATTAGTTTAGAAGCTCAATGTAAAGCCATACCCAAATATACAAAATATATATTATGCAAGCATAGTAATTACGCGATTAACTTTTGTGCTTTTGCATATTTAAACGGTGGATGAGATGACCTTAGTTTTTTCATATTAATTTAAAAAAATGAAGAATTACTTGTTTGCTAAATTTAATCTACTATATTTGTAGACTATATAATGTAAACACATTTAAAAAATAAGATTATGAGTTTAAGATTAGGAGATGAAGCGCCAAATTTTAAAGCGCAAACAACCATTGGTGAAATAGACTTTCACGATTATATTAAAGATAGCTGGGTCGTTTTCTTTTCGCATCCGTCAGATTATACACCGGTATGTACCACAGAGTTGGGGCGCACAGCAAAGTTAAAATCTGAATTTGACAAAAGGGGTGTAAAAGCCATTGCGCTGAGTGTAGATAATGTAAACGATCATTTAAACTGGATCAAGGATATTAATGAGACGCAAAATACAGAAGTGAATTTCCCGGTTATAGCCGATGAAGATCATCATGTATCCGAATTATACGATATGATCCATCCGAATGCTTCTGCAACAACTACGGTGCGTTCGGTATTCATTATAGGGCCTGACAAAAAAATCAAATTGACGTTGACTTATCCAGCCTCAACGGGTCGTAATTTTGATGAGATTTTACGTGTTATTGATTCGTTGCAGCTAACGGCAGATTACCAAGTGGCTACGCCTGCTGATTGGAAGCATGGGGAGGATGTTATTGTTGTCCCTGCGATTAAAACGGAAGATATTCCAGCTAAATTCCCAAAAGGATTTAAAGAAATTAAACCGTATTTGCGGACTACGCCGCAGCCAAACTTATAGTAATTTTGTTCTGTTGTCCAAAAGCCTCCATTGCATTATAACAGTCCGGTAAGTCGGAAGTGGTATGTGAGGTCAAAGGAAGAGAAATTAGCTAAAGATCAGAGTACAAAAAAAGCAACGTCGGGAAAACGTTGCTTTTTTATGTTGCTAAAAGATGCCGGTCTTAATAAACTTTGACCATATAAATATAGTCTTGCATTTTCTTGATTTGTTCTGT
The DNA here is from genome assembly GCF_031455655.1 of Sphingobacterium sp. 2149. NCBI lineage: Bacteria > Pseudomonadati > Bacteroidota > Sphingobacteriia > Sphingobacteriales > Sphingobacteriaceae > Sphingobacterium > Sphingobacterium sp. 2149. The sequence continues at coordinate 25,843 of NZ_JAVDTD010000016.1, forward strand.
TCTTGGTAAACCTGCCAAACTGTTCTTTTTGTTGATCTTAAGACCCGTAACCAAAGAATCCGTTGGAATGTCCGCTAAAGCATTCAAGATTGATTTCGTTTTGATTGCAAAGGCGGCACCATCTATGCCACGTTGTTTTCCAGAAATAATACCAATCACATTACCTCTGCTATCCAATACCGGACCGCCACTGTTACCTGGATTGACAGGTACGGAAATCTGATAAGCGATGGTATCACCGGCATAACCTGTTGATGAACTTAGATATCCCTGACCATATACGGCTTCATCTCGGGGAAAGCCGATGGTATAAATATCTTCACCAAGATCTGAAGTTGATGTTTTGAATGTGTAAGGTAAGCTTTTAACTTTCTTAAAGTTCTTATCAGCGATGTACAAAATTGCCAAGTCTTTGCTTGGATCGGTATGTACGATTTGCGCTTTATACGATTCGCCTTTATTATTTTGCAAATAAATCGAATCGGCACCACTAACAACGTGGTAATTAGTGACAACATAACCATCTGTTGTCAACATAAAGCCTGTTGCGCCAAATTGGCTCTCAGTACCTTTCACTGATTTTTTGTCGTTGATATCTTTGATTGCAGCATTATGAGCATTGACGTTCTTTTTGACATTGTTCATGTCTCTACGCAATGCACTGTAATCGGAAGATGCCTTTTCGAGGTTGCTGTAATAACCGCTCAACCATAATGTGCCAAACACTGCAAATACCGCGACTACTGCAGCTACCAAAGAACTGGCTTTGATACGTTCCCAAAGTGAAATCACCGTTGATTGCTTCATGGGAACGACCTTGGTCGTTTTACTTTGGGATTTATGGTATTCTTTTGCTGATTGTGCCAATGCATTTTTGAAATCTAGACGATGGCTAGTTTCTTTCATATGGGCAACAAATTCGCGGTGTTGTTGTAATTGGGCAGCATAGGACGGGTGTTCAGCACAGAAAGATTCAAATGCAGCTTGTTCCTCGGCCGATAATTCGCCGCGAAGATATTGATCTGCTAATTCGAAAAATTCTTTTTGATTCATTGTTCCCATGGTGTTACTCAAATTTTAATCTGTTGAAAAAAATATTTTTTTCAGCCGTTGCAGGCATTTATACTTCTGAGTCTTGGCATTATCTGTATTGGTATAACCAAATTTTTCACAGATATCCTGCATCGAATGGTTTAAGATATAGAAGTCGTGTAAGATTGTCTTACAGGGTTCTCCCATTTTCTCTAAGGCAAGCTCCATTTGGTCGAACTTTTTTTCAAGTTCTTGATGCTGTTGTAGATCTTCTTCCTCAAATAAGGAATCTTCATAACCGCGAATGTCACTGTTGCCAAAACCAGCACGATTGAGTTGCTTAAGCCAAAGCCTTCTGCAAATCGAGTAAAGATATGTTTTAAGTTTGCTGCTGAGCTCAAAGTTCCCTTTGGAAACTTTATCGTAGAGCACAATGACAGCTTCTTGAAAGATATCTTTCGCTTCATCCTCCCTTCCATTATTTTGCAAGATCATATGGCTTATAGACGGATAGTAACGCTTATAGATAGCATCTATCGCCAAGCTGTTGCCGTCTTTGATGCCTTCAATGATTTGCTCATCATTTTCTAGCAGGACTGATTTACTGAATTTACTCACCTATTAATACCTTAATGCTTAAATTGTAACCCTTTGAAAAATAAAATTATTCGAAATAATTTCAAACGCAAACTTTTATTTGTTTAAAGCGAAATCTACCCAAAAATACTGCTTATTCCTGATAACCGAAAGCATTTGTTTTTTATTGGGATAGTGCAATCTATTTCTCAGCGCTGCAAGTTTTCCTGGGGATCTTTTTTTAATGTTGTTTTTTCCTTTGCATCTTATCTGCCAGAAGAACTTTCCTCGAATGATGAAGCACACGAAAGTGAGCGAAACGAGCTTTGATTGTATCGAAAAAGTTTCGCAATCGAGTGCTTTCATCATCTGCTTGTTATTACTATAAAATGAAGTTACATTTGGTTTCCTAGTCTAAATTGTTCAACGACATTATGTTAAGAAAATCTGTTATTTTTTCAACGATTCTAGCCTCCTTGCTATCTCTGAACCCAAGTTTCACGATAGGGCAGACAACCACATCCGCTATCGACGGTTTTCAGTATGGCACTTCACCGTCTCCAAAAGGGAATGAATGGGAATCGCCTCAATTATTATCACTGAATAAAGAACTGCCACATGCTTCGTTCTATTCTTTTAAAAACGTGCAAAGCGCAAGAAAAGTACTTCCCGAACACAGTAACTATTGGATTTCGCTCAATGGATCCTGGAAATTCAACTGGGTGAAGACTCCGGAGGAGCGGCCAAAGGATTTTTATCATCCTACCTATAATGTTGGTAGCTGGGAATCGGTGCCTGTGCCCATGAGCTGGAATATTTATGGTATACAAAAGGATGGAAGCTTAAAGTATGGCGTTCCTATTTATACCAATCAGCGTGTTATCTTTCATCATCAGGTAGAGGTCGGTGATTGGAAAGGTGGGGTAATGCGTACGCCTGCAGAGGATTGGACGACCTATGTTTATCGTAATGAAGTTGGATCTTACCGACGCAATTTTACAGTCCCTGCCGATTGGGACGGTCGGGAGGTATTTATCAATTTTGATGGTGTGGATTCTTTTTTCTACCTATGGATCAATGGTAAATATGTCGGTTTTTCGAAAAATTCAAGAAACGTTGCGTCTTTCAATATCTCACCTTATTTAAAAAAGGGTGCTGAAAATGTGTTGGCTGTTGAAGTTTACCGTAGTTCTGATGCTTCCTTTTTGGAAGATCAGGATATGTTTAGACTGCCCGGTATATTTCGCGGCGTTTCCCTGACTTCTGTGCCAAAAGTGCAGATCCGTGATCTGGCGGCTATTCCAGATTTGGATAGCAACTATGAAAATGGTTCCTTGAAAATTACCAGTACGATACGAAATCTCAGCAGTAAGCAGGCTGAGGGCTATAAAGTGCTATATTCACTCTATAAAAATAAATTGTATAGTGACGAAAATACGCTTGTAGACCAAACTGAAGCATCGGCAGTTGTTCCTGCGTTGGGCAGTCAGGCTTCTAATAGCGTAGCCACGACATTGAATGTGAAGAATCCGAATAAATGGTCGGCAGAGTTACCGTATCGGTATACTTTGGTGGCTGAATTGAAGGATAAGAAAAACAATACGGTTGAAACTATTTCCACCTATGTCGGATTTAGAAAAGTTGAGATCAAAGATACCGAAGCGGCAGATGATGAATTTGGGCTAGCGGGCCGTTATTATTACATCAACGGCAAAACCGTCAAACTAAAAGGTGTCAACCGGCACGAGACCAATCCTGAGCATGGTAAAGTGGTGACAAGAGAACAAATGGAAGCTGAGGTGAAATTGATGAAAAGAGCCAATATCAACCACGTTCGTAATTCGCATTATCCGGAACCTGCGTATTGGTATTACCTATGCGATAAATATGGGATTTACTTGGAGGATGAAGCCAATATCGAAAGTCATGAGTATTATTATGGCAAAGAATCGCTTTCGCATGTTCCTGAATGGAAGAATGCACATGTGGCCCGTAATATCGAAATGGTGCATTCGACCATTAATCATCCGGCTGTCGTCATCTGGTCTTTAGGAAACGAAGCTGGTCCTGGCGATAACTTTGTGGCAGCCTATCAGGCCATCAAGAAAATTGATACATCAAGACCTGTTCAATACGAGCGTAACAATGCAATCGTAGATATGGGGTCCAACCAATATCCGTCAATTGACTGGGTCAGAGGTGCTGTAAAAGGTACCTATAAATTGAAATATCCTTTCCATATCTCAGAATATGCACATTCCATGGGGAATGCTGTTGGTAACTTGATTGATTATTGGGAAGCCATCGAATCGACAAATTTCTTTATGGGCGGCGCCATTTGGGATTGGATCGATCAGGCCATGTATTATTACGATAAAAAGACCGGAGAACGCTTTCTGGCGTATGGTGGTGATTTTGGAGATAAACCCAATGATGGAACCTTTGTCAACAACGGATTGATCTTTGCCGATATGAAACCTAAACCGCAGTATTATGAGGTGAAAAAAGTGTACCAAAATGCAGGTGTAAAGGCTGTTGATATGCGGCAGGGTAAAATCGAACTATTTAATAAAAATTATTTTAAGGACCTATCCGATTATCTGGTAAAATGGTCGTTATTCAAAGACGGTGTAGAAGTAACAAATAGCAAAGGCACTATCAGTACAGCGGATTTGCCCAAGGCGCGCCAACGCAAGCAGCTTTTATTGCCGATAAATTACGCGAAGTTAGATGCTGGATCGGAATATTTTATGAAAGTGCAATTTATACTCCATGAAGATAGGCCATGGGCAACAAAAGGTTTTGTCCAGATGGAGGAACAGCTTTTCGTCAAAGCTGCTGAAAATAAACCGCTGATTTCATCTGTTGCAAAAGGAGGAGCTCCGGTGCTTTCCAAAGAAGGCGATTTACAAGTGGTGAAGGGAGATCAGTTTACGGCTAAGTTTGATAATAAGACAGGCTCGATTTACAATCTAGTTTATGCAGGCAAACAAATTATCCGTGATGGCGAAGGTCCTCAATTGGATGCCCTGCGTGCTCCGGTTGACAATGATAACTGGGCTTACCAGCAATGGTTTGAAAAAGGATTGCATAATCTGCAACATAAGGTTTTGTCTTCAAACAGCTATACCAAGAAAGATGGAACGATTGTATTGGCGTTTACGGTTGAGTCGCAAGCCCCTTACGGTGCGTCTTTGCTGGGCGGAACTTCGGGAACCTACACCCTTAGAGAACATAAAGACAAACCTTTTGGTAAGGACGACTTTAAATTTACAAGCAATCAGATCTGGACAATCTATAAGGATGGCTCCATTGAATTGTCTTCGAGTATTACATCCAATAATGCGAGTGTGGTCTTAGCGCGACTGGGCTATTCTTTGCAACTGCCTGCTGAATACAGCAACTATAGTTATTATGGCCGGGGACCGATCAACAATTATGCTGACCGGAAGACTGCTCAATTTATTGAAATGCACAAAAGCACCGTAAAAGATCAGTTCATACCGTGGCCCAATCCGCAAAATATGAGCAACAATGAAGATGTGCGCTGGACAGCATTGACAAATGATAATGGACAGGGAGTTGTTTTTGTTGCGAAAGAGCATTTAGCGACCTCGGCTTTGGACTATAGTGAGCTTGAATTGACGTTTGCACCACATCCTTCCCAATTGCCAAAGAGTTCGGGCGTCCACGTGCATCTTGATGCCGCGGTAACCGGATTGGGTGGCAATAGCTGCGGACAAGGGCCACCGTTGGACAAAGATCGTGTGAAAGCAGTACCAACTGCAATAGGCTTTATTATCCGTCCGGTTCAGAACAATGATATGAAGGAGAAGGTTCAGGTAGCGACTGCAGGAGATGCGCCAATATCAATCGTGAGAAGTTCCAATGGTGAAGTTTCGATGCTAGCAGGAAATAAAAGTGAGCCTGTATTGTACAGTTTGAACAACGCAAAACCACGTGTCTATAAAGCTCCTTTTGATTTACGGACCGGTGGTACCGTAACCGCTTGGTATCAGCATAATGAGAAATTAAAGGTAACACAACAATACACAAAAATCGAGACCATTCCAATGGAAGTTGTCTTTGCTTCAAGTCAGGAAACTGGTGAAGGTGATGCTAAAAACCTATTGGATGGAGACCCATCTTCGATCTGGCACACGATGTATTCGGTGACGGTAGCTCAATACCCGCATTGGGTTGATTTTGACGCAGCGCGTATCAAAACAATTAAAGGGTTCACTTTCCTGCCAAGACAGGATGGACCGAATGGTGATATTAAGGATTACAAGATTCAAGTAAGCAAGGATGGCAAGAATTGGGAAGAGGTGATGTCGGGATCTTTTGAAAGAAATAAAAAACTAAAAACTGTTCGATTTGAGAAGCCTGTTAAGGGACGGTATATCCGTTTTACAGGACTTAACTCACAACGGGGCGATGATTATGCTTCGGGTGCTGAATTTATGGTTATAGCGGAGTAAAACGACCCTGTGGACGCCCGTCAATATGAATTAAAAAAAGTGGGATTTGGCTTATCAAAGCAAAAAAAAGCATCATTTAATGATAAATGATGCTTTTTTTTTTGTTGGCGGTCTGGACGGGACTCGAACCCGCGACCCCATGCGTGACAGGCATGTATTCTAACCAGCTGAACTACCAGACCAACAATGTGTTTTTAAAATTTTAGCGGTCTGGACGGGACTCGAACCCGCGACCCCATGCGTGACAGGCATGTATTCTAACCAGCTGAACTACCAGACCTAAAATCTTAAAGATTGTTTTTAATAATTTTTGGCGGTCTGGACGGGACTCGAACCCGCGACCCCATGCGTGACAGGCATGTATTCTAACCAGCTGAACTACCAGACCTAAAAATCTTAAAAACTTATTTTGTTAAAGAACATAAGAGATTTCTCTCTCTTTTGAAGCGGTCTGGACGGGACTCGAACCCGCGACCCCATGCGTGACAGGCATGTATTCTAACCAGCTGAACTACCAGACCTCAACCCTTCTCCTCAGAAGGTGTGCAAATATAGCGTTTGTTTACGTATCTGCAAAGATTTTTTGAAAAAAAACTAATCTACTTGGCCGTCTTTCATCTTCTCTGCATTCTCTGCAAATTGCAGTGCATCGATAATTCCTTGAATATCACCGTCCATAATTGCCGGTAAGTTGTACATTGTCATTCCGATACGGTGCTCGGTAACTCGACCTTGTGGGTAATTATAGGTACGAATCTTTGCCGAACGGTCTCCTGTTGATACCAATGTTTTTCTTTTTGCGGCGATGTCGCCGTTCTTTTTGTTCAACTCGAGCTCGTAAAGTTTGTTACGCAACATCTCCATAGCTAACTCACGGTTGGCTAATTGGGAACGTTCGACCTGACAAACAACGACGATACCCGTCGGTTTATGCGTTAATTGTACTTTTGTTTCTACCTTATTGACGTTCTGTCCACCGGCACCTCCCGAGCGGGATGTCTGTAATTCAATGTCACCGGGATTGATTTCAACATCCACTTCTTCCGCCTCGGGAAGAACTGCTACCGAAGCTGCGGATGTATGTACCCGGCCTTGCGTTTCAGTATCTGGAACGCGTTGCACGCGGTGTACACCTGATTCGTATTTCAATTGTCCATAAACGTCTTCACCGATTACCTTTAATATCACCTCCTTGTAACCGCCAGAAGTTCCTTCGGTAACATCCATGACTTCATTACGCCAGCCTTTGGTCTCGAAATAACGTGTGTACATGCGATAGAGGTCACCAGCAAATAAAGCTGCTTCATCACCGCCCGATCCACCACGAATTTCGATAATGGCGTTTTTCGCGTCTTCAGGATCCTTCGGAATCAGCATCAGACGAATCTCTTCTTCTTTCTCTTCTTTGGCGACATATAAAAGATCCAACTCCTCCTTGGCCATCTCACGAAGCTCTTGATCCTTTTCGTTCATGATGATGTCCTTATTGGTGTCGATATTACTGACCATATTTCTATAAATATGGTACTGATCCACAATCTTGCCCAAATCTTTGTATTCTTTATTTAATCTGGCAAAACGTTTCATATCTTGCATGGTATCAGGGTTGCTTAATTCAGCTTCCACTTCTTCCCATCTTTCTTTTATCGCTTGTAATTTGTCTAACATATTTCAAAAATGCTTCTTCTAGGAATGTATGCCCTAGGTTACTATTGAGTGTACAAAAGTAAGGAAATTTTGTTGCTTTTAAACTACCTAGCCGGCTATTAATGAGAGGAAACTGCTTTTAGTCCCACAATAGAGGCAATGAGTGTGAAAATAAAGAATATGCGCCAGAAATCTGCTGGCTCCTTGAAGAAAATGATTCCCATTAAAACCGTACCTACTGCTCCGATCCCCGTCCAAACAGCGTAAGCTGTACCCAGAGGAAGTGTCTGTGTAGCTTTGATCAATAAGCCCATACTCGCAAAAAGAAAGATCACAAAAGCCCCATACCAGAGCCATTGCCCAGTCCCGGTCGCATCTTTCGCTTTACCCAAACAGGTGGTGAAACCAATTTCACATAATCCACCCAATATTAAAAATATCCAGTTCATACCCTTTTCTTTGTTTAAATACAAAGTTCCTTCTTTTGGGCGATAATAGTTTTTACAAATGTTAAAAACTTGTATGAATATTTGCTCGAATCCGACTTAAAGTAACTTGACTGACACCGAGATAGGAGGCGATGTAACCCAGTTTGATGCGCTGTATATATTGGGGGTATTTTTGAAGTAGTTCCGCATAACGCTCCTGCGCAGTATTAAAAAGCTTCGCCATTGTGCGGTGCTCAGCTTTTATAAATTCGAGTTCAGCCATCTTTCTCCCCCAGTTGGCAATCGCGATATCACTTTCGTAGAGTTCAAAAAGCTGTTGCTGGTTTATGCGATAGACTACACTGTCCTCCAGCAAGTCGATGTTTTCGTAACCTGGTGTATCATGCACATAACTATTCATGGAGATGAGTGTTCCTCCTGGGGAAACAAAATCAAGGGTAATTTGACGTCGGGGCGTCTCGTAATACACCCGGGCTAAACCCGAGGCCAAAAAATAGATGTCTTTTTGAGTTTTGTCCTGTTCGATTAATAGGCTATTTCTTTTCACTGTGATCTTTTGACTAAGCTGCTCCAATTTTGAAGTGCTTTCCACCGAAAGAAAGTGATAGCCATTGAGGCAATCCGATAATGAAATTAGGATTTGCTCGCCCATTTCTCCAAACGTAAATTTTCACCATCCCATACGGCGTAGGTATGGTAGTTTATCCATTCGCCTAAATTTATGATGCGGCTATTGGGATTTAGCTTAATATCATAGGGAAGATGGCGATGTCCAAAAATATAATAGTCGTGATGCTGCATAGACTCCACTTCCTTCGCATAGCCAATTAGCCATTCTTTGTCTTCTCCCAAAAACTTTTCGTCCGTATTGCTGGACAGACGACTATGTTTAGACCAGCGCGTTGCGATTCCAATGCCGAGATTTGGATGTAAACGTGCAAATAACCATTGACAGATGCGGCTCCGAAATATTTTTTTGAGTATTTTGTATTTGTAATCTCCCGAACCTAGTCCATCGCCGTGGTGGATATAGAACTTTTTGCCATTGAGCTGCATTTCCAATTCATCGTCTATGATTTTTACGTTCAATTCCTTTTTGAGGTAATCAAACATCCACATATCGTGGTTGCCTTTAAATAAAGTAATGGGGATGCCGAGATCTGCAATTTCGGCTAATTTACCCAAAAAGCGGATATAGCCTTTTGGGACAACAGTCGCATATTCAAACCAGAAATCAAAAATATCACCAACAAGATAGAGCTGTGCAGCATCTGTTTTGATCTGGTCCAGCCACTGTATAATTTGCAGCTCCCTTTCCCGTGAGCGTTCCAAGGGGTAAGATCCAAGATGAAAGTCGGAGGCAAAATAAATTTTTGTTCTTGTTGACATGTGGCCAAAACTAAAAAAAATGGAGGCGAATACAAAATTCGCCTCCACAATATATTTTGCTATGATTTAGATAATTCGGTGATGAGCGCTTTTAGATATTCCGTAGCATCGGGATCAATGCGCTTCAAGGACTGCTGAAGTTGATCTGGATAAGCACTTTTTATTGCCATGATTGAACTTGCGATAACCATATAGGATTTGTCGGTTACAGCATGCAGAATTAGACTTTTGTATTTTTTATCTTTTGTCTGTGCAAGCTTTTGAATCGCAGAGGCACGGATAACAGAGGCTTCGGACTTCTCTGCAAGTGCCGAGATGGTTTTTTCGGCTGACTTGCGGACTGCGGGATTGCTTAGATCGAGACCTTGAATCGCTGTTGCGGCAAGATCCACATCGGTATCCGCCAATGCTTTTGTTAAGATTTGCTGGCTGATGGCATTTGTCGGATTTTTTGAGGCATAAGCAATCGCACCGACGCGGTTGGCAAATGAAGGGGCGTGCTCATATTGATATAGATAGTCGGCAGCTGACTTAGCGATTTGAATTTGGCCAACGAGCACTTTTTCGGGATCAATATCGATAAATTCAACGGCAGCAGGTACGGGAACCATAAATTGGGCATTCCGCTTGTTGAGTTGAAAGTGCTGTCTGATCTTACCATTTTTGGTATAGATATCGACGGTCAAAGGGACCTGGAATGTCTGCACGGTAGAATCTTGAATTTGGGCTACGTTCAGTATAACACTGTTCTCTCCAGTTCTTGTCGTAATTTTCAAAATTGGATGCCCACCTTGGTAATACCATTGATTGAAATACGGAGCCCAGTCTTTGCCGGTCACTTCTTCCATAGCGAGACGCAGCTGTTGCGGTTCGCCGGTTTTAAAAGAATTGTCTGTCAAATATTTTTTTAGCGATTGATAGAATGCGTCATCCCCCATCTGCGCCTTTAGGGCATAGAGAATCAATGATCCTTTCGCATAGCTGATGTTATCGAACATATCTTCTTTATCGTGATAATAATAGCGCGCTAAAGCCGGACTCTTTCCATGTTTAGTCGTGTTAAGGTAAGACTGGAGTTTTTCAAACCTCGATTTATCCCCACGATCTTTACCTGCGTCGTGTTCACGCCAGATAACCTCGCCGAATGTGGCGAAAGACTCATTCATGGTCAGATTGGACCAAGATTCTGCTGTGACCAAATCGCCAAACCACTGGTGAAAAAGTTCATGGGCGATCGTTCCCTCCTGATTATCGTCCAACAATTCACGTTTCGTCTTTTGTACATGTTCCCCATGCAATGTTGCACTGGTGTTTTCCATTGCACCTGAAACATAATCACGACAGACGATCTGTGCATATTTATTCCATGGGTAAGGGACGCCCAGCGTTTTGCTATAGAAGTCCATCATGGCCGGCGTCTTCCCAAAAATATCTTTGGCATAGGGCGCATATTTCGGCTCTAGGTAATAGTCAACGGGGATATTGTTGTACTTATCGGCATAGATTTTGAAATCGCCAACGGCCATCATAAACAGGTAGGGAGCATGTGGTAGATCCATTTTCCAGGTATCCGTGCGTGTACCATCCTGATTCTTCTCTTGGTTTATCAACGCTCCATTCGATAAACTCACATAGTTATCAAGGACAGTCATGGAGATTTCGGCCGTGGTTTTTTGATTTGGACGATCGATTGTCGGAAACCAGGCTGAAGATGCTTCGGTTTCGCCTTGTGTCCATATCTGGCGTGGCTTATTTGGCGTACGCTCATCAGGATTGATAAAATAAAGCCCTTTTGCATCATTGATTGCTGCACTGCCCTGTGCTTTTAATAAGTTGGGTTTTGCAGTATAATCGAGGTAAATGGTGTACTTTTCTTTTGCGAGATACTTGCGGTCGAGCTTGATCAAAAGCGAGTTGTTATCATAGTTGTATTTTAATGGAACCAGCTGCTGGTCATTAACCAAAGACACCTGTTTGATATCCATTCCCTTTGCATCGAGGCGAAGGGAGTCCGTCGGATAAAAATGGGGTTGCAATGTAACCCATTCTTTTCCGTAGAGGAATTGATTTGTATAGTCAAAACGTACATCCAGCTTGGTGTGAACAAGATTATTGATCTTGGTAGGGGTGGCTCTATACTGTTGATCCACCGGTAGTTGCTGACCATTGCTGACACCCGTTTGCAGCATGGAAATTCCTACTAAAAGATATATGATTTTTTTAAACATGGTTTAGTAATTCAAGATTTAAATAAATCTAAAGAAATTTCGGCTGTCCAAGAAATATGCTGCGAAGAAATATGCAACTGCTGTTGGATGTTTTCTCGATTGCTCTATCGCTGATAAACAGACAGCGATTTTGTTGTAGCGCTTTTCGCACCATATTGTGGTCGTCGGGTAACGATGAACTCGCGCTTTTTAAGGTATGCTTTGCAAGATAAATACAGCCTGAGAAACATAGGAGGTCGATAAATTTGTTTATATTCAACTCAAATTTTCAGATACTAGGTGAATTGAACTTAGATTGGTTGAAACAAGTATACGATTTTATGATAAAGAAAAATTTTGGTCTTATCCTAATGATGATGGGTATGGCAGGTACGGCGACAACTGGTTATGGACAACGGTTAACATATCCCACGACAACGAAAGGAACCGTCGTGGATGAATTTTGGGGGGAAAAGATTGCAGACCCCTATCGCTGGCTGGAAGATGATCGTTCAGCTGAAACAAAAAACTGGGTAGAGGCTGAGAATAAGGTCACATTTGACTATTTGAATGCAATCCCGTTCCGCAAAAAACTGAAAGATCAATTAACCGAAATATGGAATTATGAAAAAATAGGAACACCTTTTAAGGAAGGTGGATATACATATTTTTTTAAAAATAATGGCTTACAGCAGCATGCGCTGCTTTATCGCAAACTAGGGGAGAAAGGGACAGAGGAAGTTTTCTTGGACCCAAATACTTTCTCGAAAGATGGATCGACTTCATTAGCGGACGTTTCATTTTCTAAAGATGGTAGCCTAGTCGCCTATTCTATTTCTGAAGGCGGATCAGACTGGCGGAAAGTCATTGTGCTGAATGCCAAAGATAAGTCACCTGTGGGGGCCACCCTCATAGATGTCAAATTCTCCGGTATCGCATGGAAAGGAAATGATGGGTTTTATTATTCAAGCTACGATAAGCCAAAGGGGTCTGAACTTTCTGAAAAAACAGATCAACATAAATTATTTTACCATAAACTCAACACAGCACAGTCTGAAGATAAATTGATTTTTGGAGGTTCTGCAACACCGAGGCGTTATGTAGGTGCTTCATTGACAGATGATCAACGGTACCTAATTATCTCCGCCGCAAATACGACAACGGGAAATGAACTGTATTATCAGGATCTCAAGCAGCCGAATAGCAAGATTATTTGCTTGCAGGACCATTTTGATGCCAACACAGGTGTCGTTGACAATATTGGTGACAGTTTCTTATTGGAGACAAATTATAAGGCTGCCAACAACCGTTTGGTTAAAGTAGATTTGAAGAATCCTGCAAAAGAGAATTGGAAAGATGTTATTCCAGAGACTGAAAATGTCCTTTCGATCAGTACTGGAGGGGGCTATCTTTTTGCAAATTATTTGAAGGATGCCGTTTCTGTTGTGATTCAATACGATTATACCGGTAAGAAGATTCGACAAATAGAATTGCCTGGCATTGGTACAGCGAGTGGCTTTTCGGGTAAAAAGACAGAAAAAGAAATCTATTTTGGTTTTTCAAATTACATTACACCGTCTTCGAGCTATAAGTTCGACGTGAGTTCTGGGCACGCTACGCTTTATATCAAGCCTAAAGTAAAGTTTGACTCGGATCAGTATGAATCCAAACAGGTGTTCTACACCTCGAAAGACGGTACGAAAGTTCCGATGATTATTACCCACAAAAAGGGGATTGCTTTGAACGGTAAAAACCCGACGATTGTATATGGTTATGGGGGCTTTAATATCAGCTTAACCCCTGGGTTCAGCACTTCCGTTGCTGTGTGGTTAGCAAACGGTGGTGTTTATGCTGTTCCGAATCTCCGTGGCGGCGGCGAATATGGTCAGAAATGGCATGATGGCGGCAGGCAGTTCAACAAATTAAATGTCTTTCATGATTTTATTGCAGCTGCCCGTTACCTGCAGGAGAATGGGTATACATCACCGGAGTATACCGCTTTAAACGGGGGATCCAATGGCGGCTTGCTTGTTGGGGCGACAATGACAATCGATCCTAAAATTGCCAAAGTGGCTCTTCCAGAGGTTGGTGTTTTGGATATGTTACGTTACCATACTTTCACGGCTGGTGCAGGTTGGTCCTATGATTATGGTACGGTCAGTGATAGCAAAGAAATGTTTGATTATCTGAAAGCGTATTCTCCGGTGCATAATGTGAAATCTGGCGTTTGCTACCCAGCAACAATGGTGTTTACCGGAGATCATGATGATCGGGTAGTGCCAGCACACTCCTATAAATTTGCTTCAGAGCTGCAGGCAAAGCAAGGTTGTGATAATCCTGTATTGATCCGTATTGAGACGAAAGCTGGTCATGGTGCTGGAAGGTCTACAGAAGTTCTGATCAATAGTACTGTGGATAAGTATGCTTTTGCGCTTTGGAACATGGGAATAAAGGCATTAAAGTAACCAGGCAGCTTGAAGCTTCAGGGTGAGGTCTCTATCTATATAAAAGTCCCGATCCATAATTGGATCGGGACTTTTGTCTTTATAGATGATCAGCATAGGCTCTTATGGGGGGCTTTTAGTTTTCCCAAGTTTTTATTCCTTTCATCATCTTTTCAAGCGTTTCTTGATAGATAGGACGATCGTCCTCACTGGCCATTTCGACGGCTTTGTTTTGCCACTTTATCGCTTTTTCTTTTTCACCTTTTTTATAGAGTAGATTGGAGTAGGTGTCCAAGAATGCGCTGCTCGGATCTTCAATGATCGATTTTTTGCTCCAGCTTAGTGCGGATTCGATACAGGCCGGATCGCTGCTGTTATTAAAGATAGTCCAGGCAAAAGTGTTTAATTGATGTGGAGTAAAATCTTCTGATGAAAGATAATCATTGATGGTATTCTTCATCGCCACATAATTTTTGACCTGAAGGTAATAGTGTGCTCTAATCTTCTTGAACATCGGAACGAAATCGATGTCCGGATATTTTGCCGTCAGTTCATTTTGATAACTATCCCAGTTAGGTTCGTGCTTGGCATCTATTTTAATCTGGAATAATTCGTTAACGACAACATTTGCCAGCGTACGGTTGGCAATACCAGGTGACTCTAATAGGATATCAATTTTTTCTTTATTGTTCCGGATAAGATTGAAAGCTTTCGAATTGGTAAATTTTGCTGCAGCCAATAGAATATGCACGTTCTCCTTTTTGAACAACTCATCTGTTCCTAGTGAATTTGCTAACGTATTTTCCGCCTTGCGCGCAGTGTTTTCATCGTAGGCGATATTCGCTGCTTTTAGCATCTGCTTGGCCGTGTAAATATCCTGCGGTCTTTTATCGAATTTTTTTAACAGGGTGTAATACTGTGTTTCAGGATTTAGCCCATCCATTACATGGCCGACAAATTCAGGCGCATCACTTGCTCCAACAATGCGGTGTACAGCTTGTCCATTGGGATTAAAAATAAGAAATGTAGGAAACGATTGAATATTATATTCATTGGAAATAGCACGCGCATCGGCATACCATTTTTTGACGTTGGCATTGTCAGATTCTGTGGAATCCATTTGTACCTTAACACTAATAAAGTTTTCATTAATTGGCTGCCCCACCTGTTCTAACGGAAAGATCTCATTACTCATATATTGGCATGGACCACACCAGGTTGCAAATAGCTCTACAAAGATATATTTGTTTTCAGATTCTGCGCGCTCCTTTATTTGTTTCCAACTCAATCCATTTATAAATTTCACACCCTTAGTCTGGGCGTGAGCCAAATTCCCGAATAAAATCGTAAGGCACAATGCGATTATACTTCTCATACTCACTCAACAAAAGATTCATAATTATGCTTAAGTTATCAAATTAATCTGAAAACAAAAACACCTCGGATGTTTTAATTTCAGAGGTGTTTTTGTGGATTGATAAATCGTCTATTTGATATTTATCTTAGCCTTTAAATCTTTTGTTAGGCCATCTTTGTGTAACATCAAAGAAGTTGTTTTATAACGTACGAATTCTTTTGTGGCATAAAGGTAACCATGATAGTCATTTGTTGTTCCCCAAGAGTTTTTAACAATGTAGTACTCTTTTCCATTTTGATCTTTCACAAGACCAACAATATGCATACCGTGGTCATCAGTTGTTTGCCAGTTCTCAAAAGCTTTTTGTCGTTCTTCGGCTGTAACTTTTAATTCAGGTTTAGGACCAACGAACATGGTTGATTTTTCTTGCTCTGTCATTTCCTCGAAAGGTTTTTCAGGTACATAAGCAACCCCGTTTTTCCAGGAGAAACCTTTTTCAGATACGTCAGTTGCCCAAGCCACAGTATAACCCTTTTGTAAAGCGTTGTCAATGATATCCGTTAAATCGTTCATTTTAACATTGTAAAAACGGTCGAATGACCAGTTGTCTGGAATCAGCAATACGAACTGGCTGTAATACGGATGATCGGTTACGGAAGCAATACCGACATAGTCGTCTGGATTGATACCGATTACCTGATCTGCAAAGGTACGTGGTGTGTAGGATTTACCGTTATAGTCAAATTGCTCAGGGACTTCTCCAAGGTAAGAATCCATGGCAGCGGTATAGGCTTTCTCCCAGTTTGGCGTCAATGTTTTGCCCTTCACTACTGCACCCAACATAGCGTCCAACATAGAAGTCATTTCGCCAAAGTTGTTACGGGTAGTACCGTAGTGGAGACCCGTATACGCCGATTGTGGCATTGTTCCGTATTTACGAAAGGAGTTCAATACATCATGGAATTGACCGCCCTCGCCCAATGACAATCCACCATGAAGGCGTACATAGGTACGTGCTTTGTCTAAGTATGTGTTCCGCGCAGTATAAATTTGGGATATCTCAACCGGTTTCTTACCCATACGAATCATCTCAGACTCTAGGAAAGAATTACCTGAATAAGACCAACAAGTACCTGATGAACCTTGATTTTTGATGGATGTATTCCCTAGATTGATGACTTCAGTAAAGGTAAATCCAGATTTGCTATTGTCATTTTGATTTGCTTTTAGCGCATTGATCAAATTGTCTTGTGCTTGTACTTGGAAAGACGCTGCAAAAAGTGAAGCGGCTAGTACAATCGTTTTATTCCAATTCATTGTTAGTATGTTGTTAATTTAATGTGGTGCTAAAATAAATAAATAAAATTGAGTAAGATCAATTCCTCTGTAAAATAATTGTGCTGAAAAATCTCCTATTTGTATCTTAATGTCCTGCTAGGCAAAGAAATGATAGAAGTTTTCTAAGGTTAAATAGAAATGGCCAGAATTTTCATTCTGACCATTATAGGATGTTTAGTCTATTATGTGCTGCCCCTTGCGACAACATTTTACAGCGATAAGCATAGTTTTTCAATCAGCTTCGTCTAATCAGCAATGGAAGACTTTTTTGGAAAAAGCAGCGAGGCAATGATACTTAAAGCGAGGATGCCGATAATAACAATCAGTGAATGTGTTGTCGTAAAACCAACTTCGGCCAACCAATGGTGTAGCAGCATCTTTAGTCCAATGAAGACCAGTAAAAAGGCTAAACCTACTTTGAGGTATTGAAATTTGTGTATGATATTGACCAATAGGAAAAACATTGACCGTAAGCCTAGAATCGCAAAAATGTTAGAAAAAAATACAACGTAGGGATCTTTGGTAACGGAGAAAATCGCAGGAATAGAATCCACAGCGAAAATGAGATCTGTAAATTCAATTACCAGCAATACAAGAAAGAGCGGAGTCATGTATTTAACACCGTTCTCTACATGGAAAAAGTGTCCACCATCTAATTTTGGAGTTACTTTAAAATAGCGCGAAGCGAATTTAACGACTGGGTGATTCTGTGGATCAACTTCCTCTTCCTGGTTGCGGTTAATAAACATTTTTACACCTGTAAAGACTAGGAAAGCGCCAAAAACATATAGAATCCAGCCAAACTTAGCAATAAGGGTGGCGCCAAGGAATATAAATAGGAAACGCATAATGATTGCGCCCAAAATACCCCAAACCAAAACTTTATGGTAATAACGCTCTGGAATACCGAAAGAGGTGAACAGTAAGACCATCACAAAGATATTATCTACTGACAAGGCGTATTCCACAACATAACCGGTAAGATATTCCAGACCAAGATTCTTATTATAGACATCGAGACTGGCCGCTAGATCTCCGGGAATAATTTTAATATCGTGGTGGTGTTTGGCGATGACCTCTTGGAGGTGATTCAAATCATGGATATTGTGCAGTTCAAATCCATAGTGACGTAGCAGCCAATAGAAGCCTAAAGAGAATAAGACCCAAATGGCACTCATAATACTAGCCATCTTCAGGCTGACAGGTTTGTCGCCTTTAGAAAATAACCCAAGATCTATTGCAAGCATAAGCGCAATAAATATTAGGAACCCACCAAAAAACATTAATTCGTGACTCATTTTATTTTTTTCTTTCTGTTGTGTATTTTACCAATTGCTCCAGTCCGGCTTTGTATTCGCTGTCTGGAAAGTCTTCCAATATTCGAAATGCATCTTGCTGGTATTCTAGCATCTTATTTGTTGCGTATGCTAACCCACCACTCTTACGGACAAAATCAATGACTTCAGCAACTTTTTGAGCATCCTCATTGTGGTTTTTAACTAAATTAATGATTCTTCGTTTTTCGCTTGCAGTAACTTGATGTAATGCATAAATGAGCGGTAAAGTTATTTTTTTCTCTTTGATATCATTGCCGAGCGGTTTGCCGACGTCATCTAAGCCAAAGTCAAACAAATCGTCTTTGATCTGGAATGCAATTCCAATTTTTTCACCAAATTGATGAAGTTTATCTACTGTTCCTTGATCTGCATTTGACGAGGCCGACCCGCAAGCACAGCAAGAAGCGATTAGCGAGGCTGTTTTTTTTCGGATCACTTCAAAATAAATAGACTCTTCAATATCCAGTTTACGAGCCTTTTCGATCTGAAGCAATTCACCTTCGCTCATCTGTTCAACAGCTTCGGATACAATTTTTAGTAAGTGATAATCCTGATGTTTTACCGAAAGGAGTAAACCTCTTGACAATAGAAAATCACCCACCAAAACAGCAATTTTATTTTTCCATAGCGCATTGATCGAAAAAAATCCTCGACGTTCGTAGGAATTGTCCACCACATCGTCATGTACCAAAGAGGCAGTGTGCAACAACTCTACAAGAGCAGCACCACGGTAAGTGGATTCATTAATTCCGTTACATATGCCCGCTGAAAAGAACACAAACATAGGCCGCATTTGTTTGCCTTTACGTTTGATCAAGTATTGTGTAATGCGATCCAACAAGGGGACGGAGCTTTTCATCGAAGCTTTGAATTTTTTCTCAAAAGCTTCAAGTTCATGGACAATAGGACGTTGAATCTCTCTTAATTTTGACATGAATTAGGGTGAAATACCAAAATAGTTAAAGCTTAAAGATAGTGATTTTATGACAACTCTTCGGCTGCTCGCTCAAGATTTTTGTACCATTCCTCACCGTAGGTGCGGATTAACGGATCTTTTAAAAACTTAAAGACAGGGACCTGCAATTCTTTCCCGAATGAACAGGCATCTTTACAGATATGCCAACGGTCATAGTGAAGTACGTCAAATTCGGGATAATGTGTTGTCCGGATAGGGTATAGGTGACATGATACAGGTTTTCGCCAATGGATCTCGCCGAGTTCGTAAGCTTTTTCAATAGCACATTTTGTGATGCCATTTTCCCAGGTCACATAGGCGCACTCTTTATTTCCATCGACACAGGTAGTCGTCAGATCACCATCTACATCAATTACATATTTGCCTTGCTCCTCAATCGCTTCAATACCTTTCTCTGTCATATAAGGCTTTACTTTAGGATAGATCTCCTCCAGGATGGCCTTTTCACTTTCCAATAACGGGGCGCCCGAATCGCCTTCAATACAACAGATTCCTTTGCACTTTGATAAATTGCACACAAAGTCATTATTGATTAGATCTTCGTGTACCAATACATTTCCTACTTCAATCATTCTAATTATTTTGAGTAGCTTGCTCGTTGTCCCAATTTGTACTTTAATCCGCTTGCTTCCAGTAATTCTAACGTTACGGAGCCGATTAAAATATCTACATTGGCTTTGACCGGAATACGGTTGCCATCATTGGTTACCCACAAATAAAGCTTGCTATTTTTTTTAAATATACGTCCCGGTTTGATTTCGGGACTGAATTTGAGGCATTCTAATGTGCCTAATTCGGTTTTTATCTTTTCTATTCCAATATATTGTATGCCTAAGGTAGCAATCTCATCATTCAGAAAATAAGTCAGCTTGAAAGATTCTCCCGGTTTAACCGTTGACAGATCCAGGTTGCGCGCAAAATAGTAGGAGGAAAGCAAGTCAAAAGTTTGATCTACTTTCGAATTAAATGTTCCTTTATTACCGACAACGGTATTTGTCGCTTGGTTAAAGCGTACCTTATCATTCCTTCTGTATCCCCCTTCGCGAATGTTTTCCGTATAATAATAGGGTAAAAATGTTTTACTGTTAATATACGAATTGTATTCATTGCGTACTGTATATATCGCAAAGGCACCTGCTGTCTTACCTGCTGCATATAAATGAAAGGAAGGGTTTCCAGTTCCATCCTTTGTGTCTTCAACAGTTAATGTTCCAGTTGCGGCGGAAATAAAGCCATAACGGAGTTTATACTTTAATTTCTCACCACCTTTAAATGCAGATTCCTTTAAATGCGGTAATTCTTGAGCAAAAGCAGTACTTACTACCACGGATAAGTAAAAGAGCAAAGTCGATATAAGTTTCATGTAGGTAAGTTTACGAAATTTGTTTGAAAAAGAAATGTTAATTTCATTCAAATAAATTTAACTTTTGACATTAAATGAGACGTTCATAGACAATGACTTATACATTGATGTGATTGGATTACTTAGGCTGTACTCGTTTAAATACAGGTACGGTAGAACAAGGCTCACCATACATAATACTTTTTGCCACCTTGCTTAGTTTTACCGTAAACTGTACAAATACGGACTCTGGAATAAAAGTGTCGCCACATCCTTTTACAACTACACGCTGATCCCGAAATTGTTCCATGTCAATCTGTTCAATAGCTGCAGCATACTGCATGCGTAACAGTTCATCCGCGTCTCCGAAGATGATTGTTGCTGCATGAGGTTCCAATTTATTGGCCAATAACATGTAAGCCCAGGTGGGCACAATAGCATCTGCACTACAGGTAATTGCTACATGTTTACCGGCATATTGCGACCAATCGTTTGTCTTAATGAACTCGCGGAAATCCTTTTCTTTAAGAATCAAGCCATGGAAGAGATTATCCTTAATATCATATACCACATTGTCTGCTTGAGGATGGTAGTTGGCCAAGTCAACTGTGACTAACCCACTTTGCGCAACTTTGTTGACAATATTTGTTTGAATATCCATATTTACATCAAAAAAAAGCCGGACGAAAATTCGTCCGGCTACAAATTTACTTAAAAATCTTTTAAAAGAATTTCACTCTATTGTCAATGATTTCAGCTTTGTCTTGTAATGCGCGGAAAATAGATCCCCAAGCGCGTTGTGCTTTAGCTGCAAGCATTTGTTTCTTTTGTCCATTGATATCGGAGATAGCGGCAGGATTGGTAAAACCGTTGACCTGTACTACATATACACCTGTATTTCCTTCAATCGCTTTGGAAGGTTTGTTTGGTTGAAGTCCAAAAACTGTTCCTACAACCTTGTTTTCCAATGCAACACCAGGGATAACTGGGTTTGCGAAGACAACATTTTCAACGTGAATAGCTGATTTACCTACTTTTTGAGCAACCTGATCTATAGAAGATGCACCTGCTAAAGCTTTGTCAAATTTCTCTTTCAAGATCTTCGCTTTAACCATATTTCTTACTGCAGGCTCAATATCTTTTTTAACGGCATCCAGAGAAAGCGTTCCTTTAGGTTGTATATCAACCAAACTTGCTAAGATGTAAGAAGTTTCAGTCTCAAATACTTTGTCTGAGATATCGCCTTTTTTCGCTTCGAAAGCCCATTTAATTAAATCACGCGGCGCTTCATTACCATCTAATACATTGTCCATCGCTGTTACGCGTGAAGCTGTTTTTGCTTCTAGACCAAGTTTTTTCGCTTCTTGAGCAAAGTTCTGTGCTGTGGCCGCAGATAAGAATGCTGTTGCTTTGCTATGTGCATTGTTTAATGTTTCTTTTCCACTGCTGATCACTTTATCAATGATGGCAACTTTCGCATATTTTGAGCTACCTGATTGTTTCTCAATTTTAATGACATGCACACCAAATTGAGATTTTACAACTTTGATATCACCTGTTTTTCCTTCGAATACGGCATTCTCAAACTCAGGAACCATACGACCTCTTGTGAATGTCCCTAGTTCGCCACCATTTGTTTTGCTTTCTGGATCTTTACTGAACTGAACGGCCAATGCTGCAAAATTGTCTCCTTTTTGAATCAATCCTTTGATCGAATCTGCTTTCGCCAAGGCTTTATCTACGCCACCCTCAGCTGTAGGGTCTAGTAAGATATGAGATGCTTTCACAGAGTCAGGACTTACGATCGTCGAAACAACTTTTGCGATTTCATACGCGTTGTTGTTTAAAAAAGGTCCAACTGTTGTGCCAGCAGCCACATTGAATACAACTGAATCCAAAGAAGGGCTCAACTGTCCTTTTTTCACATAAGTGAACGGGTATTTGTTGTCTGAATTGATCGAAGCAAACAAGGAGTCGTCTTTGGCAACGATTAAATCCTGTTTCAATTTGTTGATGGTTTCTTTTACGGCCAAAGAATCTTTAGCAAGAGGTTTTGCATCTACAGTTACATATTGAATTGCACGAGTTTCCTCTTGGGTTTTGAACATGTTTTTATGTTCATCATAATATTCTTGGTAATCAGCATCCGTCAATTTAGCATCTGCATCTTTGACAGAAGCATAATCTAAAAGAATGTATTTGAAGTTTGCCAATTTATTGCGCTCTTGGTATTCTTCGTTTGCTTCCAATGAAGTAACGTATACGCTATTGGAAAGCAATTCACCATATTTGCTGCTTAAACGTTCATCTCTAACGCCTTCAAGTAATGTATTCCATTGGTCGTAGACAGCAGGATTATTGTTCACCTGCCCTAAGAAGGTCATCAATTGACTATGGTCAAACTGTCCCGTTTGTGGGTTAGTAAAAGCCTGAACGATTTGAGGTGAAGGATTTGGCCCTTTTACTAAATCATTTAATTCTTCTTTACCGACAGTCAAACCGATTTTTTCAATCTCTTTTTTCAAGATCTCTCTTGACAAAAATTGATTCCAAACTTGTTGAACAGCGTATGTTCTCATTTGAGGAGTCACTGCACCTCCCATTTGTTGTTTGAACATTTCTTCTGTTTGTTCAACTTGTTGATTGAACGCAGGATATTCAATTTCAGTTCCGTTGACTTCCCCTACACGATTTTGATGTCTCGCCCAAAAAGGAGCTCCTCCCCGAACGACATCGCCTAGTAAAAATGCTAAAATTGCGATAGCCATAGCTGCGGTCAAGATGACACCCGCTTTGTTACGCAAAAAGCCCATTAATCCCATAGTCTGCTTATTGTGTTTATATTGTGTAAATACTTGTATTTCGTTAATTTATGCATAGCATAGCAAAATGCGGTGCAAGATACAATTTTTATAAAAAAAAATGGAATATTTTCCTGAATGTAGCAAAACAAATTTGAAAAATAATTGTATAAACTGAAGTTTTTTGTTCTCTTTTAGTTCAAATGATTCGTTTTGAATAACTTAATCGTATAAATAAACAGTCTGCGGCCATTGTATCAGATCCATAGCTGCTTTTAAACCAAACCGGAATCTGGTTTATGACCCACGATGAGCTATTTTCCTAAAGAAGGGAACAGATTGTTGTTGGTAATAATGGTGTAACCAGTGGCATTGGCTATATTGACATGTTTGAAATCTTTGTCTGATGTAAATGATGACCCCTGTAAATTACCCCGATTATCGCGAAAGAAAGCCGTTATCGGCACGTGATTATAAAAGATCCTGTTGCTATTGCTATCAACTTGACTTTCGTCATAGATGATCTCTTCAGTTTTGATGATCGATCCGTCAGCCATAGTTACTACAACGTTTTTTGTGAAAGTGGTCGTCTTTTCTTTTTCCCTACGAATGGCGTGGTCGGAGGTGATGCGTTGAGTTTCCTTTAAATTGTCATCGTAAAAGATGATTTTTATGCTTTTGGGAAATTCATATACTTCAGTACTATCGTGTTTGATACGCATTTCTGGCGCCGTAAGATTGGCTTTTACCCGTGTCGAATCGCTGTAGATGATGTCTACATGACGTGAGATGTCGACCGCCTCTTCCTTTTTCATGTTGGCAATCCGGTCGACCTCTTTTAAATCAGGTTCGCACGAAGTCAATGAGAGCGCCCCTAGTAAAGATACGATTACTAGGGGCGATATATTTTGGATTATGGTCGAAGCAAATGTCTTGCGTACCATCGGATTAATCAAATTGAGTTCTTCTAAACCAGCGGTCATTTAAGGTAAAGCCTATATTAAAGTTAATATAACGTTCACGTAAGAGGCTATTGCTGATTTTGCCCATTTGTCCAAATTCTGCCGAAAAGTTTATTTTAGAGAAAGCTCCCGAAAATTGATTTCTTGCAAATGGGAAACCAACACCAACAGTAACAGCCATATCGTTGATATTTTGGTTACTTAAGAAATATTGTGTTTTGTTATATCTAAAGCCAAGTCGATAATCTACTCGGTTCAAATACTTAAGCGAGGTGACATCGGGCGTAATTTGACCCCCAATCGCTACGCCGTAATTCTTGCGGAGCTCATTTTCTCCTTTTCTAGTCTGAAATCTCGACCAATCTGCGTATTTAAAATCAGCACCAACCAACCAGCGGTTACTACGCGCAAGCGTGATACCAACATTATGCTTCAGTGGAAGGGTCAAATGTCTGCTACTGCGGTCAGAAATAAAGGTGCTATCCAACGGGATATTTTGGTTGTCCGGATCAGAAGAAGGTGTAGTTCTCGTATTAAATATTGTTGTTCTCTCTTTAATATCATTATTTAATGAACCAGAGTAACCAAAGGTCAGCGAGTATTCCTTATTTAACGGTTGCTCGTATTGTAAACCATAATCAAAGATAATACCTTGTATTTCGCGTTTATTCTGTTGCTGGGTATTCAATGCCCCCGATGAAGGGAGAAATTCTACACGGCTATAATCATTTAAGGTTCCAAATAGATAGGACATGTTGGCACCGATACTCAGGCCTTTCACGATGCGTACCCCCCAACCAGCATAGGCTTTTGTTAAACCACCTTCGCCGGTGAAAACTTTCGTGTAGGGATCAGTATTTGAAGTTCCTGTTGAAGATGTCCGATAACCAATATCAGAGTAGGGAAGAATACCCAAACTGATTCCTCCAAATCGTTTCATGGGGAAAGTCATGGTGATGTGGCTAAAGGCAAAGTCAGCCGTGTTATCTGATCGGGTTGTCGAATTTAATTGCGTGTAATTGCCATATAAACCAGCATCAAAGGTGGTAAACTGTGTGGCAGAGTAAGATGCAGGATTGCTCGGGTTGGTGTTGTATACGCCATTGATTCTTCGGATAGCGGTATTCACGCCCCCCATACCTCTATATTGTGGCAATAAATCCTCTCGCATCTGACCAAGTCCAAATTGAGAGTAGGGTGATGCGGATGTCGTTTTTTGGGCAAATGCGGTAGTAGAACTAGCTAAAATTCCCCCTGCTAACAACAGTTGGAGTGATTTATTTTTTAGAGAGCTTGTAAAGCGTTTCTGCATGGTCAATCTATAAAATTGAGAAACTAATGTTTATTTAGTTTTAGTGAAATTTTCGAGTTATTTGACTCTGATATTAAATGTTTTTTGCTTTTAATCGCATACAAAACTATTCAATTTTTGCGAGCTTGTTAAGCCGATTTTGTTAAAAAAGGTTAAACGCTTATTGTACAGCAGCTTAGAAAAACTGAAAGTAGATTATAGTGAGGGTTATAATGGCGTATACGACCTCAAAAAACCATTTCTTTTTGGCATAAGTGAAATAGTACGCCATATAGATGGCGATAGAAGGTGCGCAAAGTAAAAAATGGGCCTCTGTTAGTTTTTTATTCCAGTAGAACGAGACTACCGCCAGGCATAACATAAAGAACAACAATTGAAATGACTTGCGAATATGCACGACACTTTTAAAAAAGTTGTCTTTTAAGACCATTAAGAAGAGTATTAAAGTAAAGATGACCGGCACGAGTACCAGATAGTCAACTAATTGAATACGGATAGCCGTAGGAAATTTGTACGTAAACGGCAGCCAAATCGTATAAAACTGCTCCATTTTGCCCATCCAAAGATAGATTACCGCCAAGATAAAATACACCGTGGCCAAGCCAAGGAGTGGGGTAATCCATTCGCGCCAGTTGAACGGCCTAAAAATGAGTAAACCTATCCACAATAAGCCAAACATACTCAAGAATGGAAAGTAGACCAAGCTTCCGATGCCTACGATCATACCAAGATCGAACATTTCCGCTTTAACATCCGTCTGCCGATAGAGGGAGAGCAACTTGCTTAACATCCATATCGAGATAAAATTACAGATCAGCGTTGGAGACAGCACCAAAAATGGTAAAAACAAGCTGGCCAGTGTCATGTACATCAAAGCGACCAAAAAGCTAGGTTTCCCTAGTAAGTTAAAATGGCTTGTGATGCGATTGAGTATTGTCGCCTGGAAGATCGTCAAGATCAGCGTAATAAAAACATTGGTGGCAGGAGAAAGGTTGATTAAGTTGTTTTCTCCCAATAGATTGCCCAATGCAGGTTCAAAAATTACAGAGTCAAGTTTATCCGGAAGATGCAAAAATATCCCTAAACATAGCACAAAGCCTACGAGCGATAGAAATAAAATATTAATGGGTGAATAATTCCTAAACTGACTGATAATCATGGTATGGATAAATATGTGCTATTTATTCTTTTTTTCCAATTTGCTAATGCGGCGGTCAAGCAGAAAAAGGAAGAAAGCTAAGCCAAGAAAAATGACCAACATGACCAATACTACGACGTAGATCTTTCCTTCGCTACGCAATCCGGTCGCCATATCGACATCTTCTTGCGCAAATGTACTCAGGGTAGATAATATGAGTAAGACGATTGACAATACTATTTTTTTCATTTCTATTTCTATATATTATTATTCGTCATGTTGTCCATTTTTATGCGCAACATGACAGGTGTTTGATGAATACAAATTTTCGATACTTATGCGCCTAATTCTTGCTTTCTCTCTAATAAACGCATCCTATAGCGCATTGTACAGATCCAGGTCGCTATCAAAATCCATCCAATAACAGAACTGTAGAACGTCGGGCGTAATTCGTTACTCATCTGAAGATCAGCAAATGTTCCATTCCCCCCACTACCTGGATGTAGGGAATCTGTCAGTTTAGGTAAGATATAGATGAGTACAATGATAATCGGAAAGGCAAAAATATTATATACTGCAGAAATCTTCGCTCTTTTTTGTTCTTCTTCCAAGGCATTTCGGAGAACAAGGTAAGCGAGATACATCAATGTTGCGATCGCAGAGCCATTTAGTTTCGGGTCGTTTGGCCACGGTTCACCCCAGGTGATATTTGCCCATAGCATACCCGTCGCAAGTCCCAAGAAGCAGAAGGTAATACCCGTGTTTACAGCCTCTATAGCCATTAAATCGTATGCTTGTTTTCCAGTATTAAGGTATTTAATGCTGTATACTACAGAAACGAAATACATCGAAATCATAGCAAACCACATCGGAACATGAAAATAGACATTACGGATGCTTTCGTGTAGGATAAATAGACGGGGAACAGGGCCTAAAAGACCATTGATAATAACACCACAGATAATCAATACTGCTAATACTTTCCACCATTTTTTTCTCATGGTTATATTGAATTTAGTTTGTCGTCAATGCTCATATTTAATCTCGCCAAAGGTACGGAAATAACAACAAAGAAATAGTGATCGTGATTACATTAATTGCAAGTAATACGATTATTTCTTTACTGCTTGAAGCTCTTTCCAAACCTTCTATTGCATTGCGTGATAGCTTTATTAATACGATTAATAGCGGGATAATTGCCGGGAAACTAAGTATGGCCATTAGCGTACTGTTATTTCCTGCTTTAGCGCTAATTCCAGAAATCATGGTAAATACAGTTGAAAAGCTAGTGCTGCCGAGCAGGACCGATAAAAAGTAGAGTATCGGGTCACCGATGGGATTTTTAAATATGGTTGAATATACAAAATAGGCGATGGTGGCTAATAGCGTCATCACGATGGTATTGTAGATGATTTTTGCTAAAATGATCGCTCGAGGATCAACCAGTGAATAATAGTAGAGTTGCCGATTGGGGTTTTCTTGGACGAAGCTTTTGTTGATTGCATTGATCGAAGCGAAGAGCATAATGATCCAAAATAATGCGTTCCAAGTAGTCGTATCAACTGATTTAAATGCTTGATAGCAAACGAAAACA
Source organism: Sphingobacterium sp. 2149 (assembly GCF_031455655.1). NCBI lineage: Bacteria > Pseudomonadati > Bacteroidota > Sphingobacteriia > Sphingobacteriales > Sphingobacteriaceae > Sphingobacterium > Sphingobacterium sp. 2149. The sequence goes on from NZ_JAVDTD010000016.1 coordinate 54,225, forward strand.
GTTGATACGACATATAGTAGAATTCCGTTAATAGCATATTTTGAACGCCATTCCAGAATGATGTCTTTAAGAATTAAAGTTTTTACTTGTTGCATCAACGTCATATGCAGCAAAGATACAAATGTATTTTAACCGCGAGAGTGACCAACAACATCAATTCCTAAAAAAGACGTTATTTTTACTTATACGTTAGAAATTTTGGACTTGGCAGCGTCAGTTGTATCATCGATTTTGCCTGCCAAGTTTTGAGCTGCGCTGTTGGCGTGTTCCAAAGCTTCTCTGCCCGCTTCTTTCGCCTTGTTTTTCAGTGCATCTGCATCTTCTGTAGCTTTGCTAAAGGCAGCCTGAGCTTTCGATTTTAAATTATCTAATTCAGACGAAGCTTTATTGGCTAGTTTTTGCGCTTTTTTAGCTTCTTTCTTAGAAAGATCTTTCAATGATTTAGTTAAGCTCTTGATGCCATCATTTGCACGATCTAATTGTTTTTTTCCATCGTCAGTTCCTAAAAGATACCATGCAGCAGCTCCCGCAGCTAATCCTACCAAAGCAAATGCCACTAATCCATTTTTGCTATTTTTCATAATTCTTCTATTTTGTTATATATTCAAATGATAATCAAGTATAATACCAAATGAACAATCACAAGGTGATTTTGTTTAAAAAGAATCAATAATTAACAAAATTTTACATATCAATCTTTTGCTGTTTCGATTGGAGGTTGTAGAGGTGTTGATAGAGGCCGCTTTCTTTTTGGAGCAGCTCAAAGTGAGTCCCGCTTTCCGATACGATGCCGTTCTCGATAACGATAATTTTATCAGCATCGATAATGGTAGATAATCTATGAGCAATGATAATCGAAGTACGTCCGCGCATTAATTCTTCCAATGCCTCTTGTACCTGGCGCTCAGACTCAGAATCTAATGATGAAGTCGCCTCGTCTAAAATAAGAATGGCCGGATCTTTTAACAGTGCGCGGGCAATGGCAATACGCTGGCGCTGCCCGCCAGAGAGTTTTACGCCACGTTCGCCAACGAGCGTGTTATAGCCTTCAGGGAAATTTAAGATAAATTGATGTGCATTGGCACGTTTAGCAGCGGCTATAATTTCATCTTCTGAGGCATCGAGCTTGCCATACGCAATATTTTCGCGTATAGTACCTCCAAACAGCAATACATCCTGCGGTACAATAGCGACTTGATTACGGATATCGCATAATTCAAAATCGGATGCTGGTCTGTCGTCGTAGCAGACTTCACCTCTATTAACCGTGTAGAATTGTAAGATCAATGAAGCGATTGTTGATTTTCCTGTTCCACTGGGGCCGACTATGGCAATTTTATCCCCTGCATTGGCCGTAAAATTGATGTCTTTTAGAATTTCAATATCGGGACGACTTGGGTAGGCAAAGGAAACATGATTGAAGCTTAGTTTGCCGGTCATTACTTCGTGAACTTCTTTACAAGTCGGTTTCACATTGAGGTTTTCTTGAGGCTCATCCAGAATTTCCAAAATGCGTTCACTTGCCCCTAAGGAGCGTTGGATATTGGCATAGAGTTCAGGAAAACTGCCCATGGATCCTGCAACAAACATCGAATATAAAATGTAGGTCGTCAGATCGCCGACAGTCATTTCGTGGATAGCAACTAGTGCCGCTCCATACCATATAACGGCGATTACTGCACCAAAAATACAGAAGATAATAAATGAAGCAAATGCACCACGAAAGGTTGCACCTTTAACCGCAAGTTTGACGACAGAATCCATCTGTCTGCTGTAACGGTTAAACTCGAAGTATTCATTGACAAAAGCCTTCACATTGCTGATCCCTAATAAAGTCTCCTGAACGATACTATTTGATTCAGCCATTTTGTCTTGGGCCTGTCTCGATAGTTCGCGAATAAACTTTCCAAAGATGATGGCCGCCACCACGATGATCGGTAAAATACAAAGGTTCATAAGAGCAAGTTTGGGAGATACCCAAACCAATAGAAAAACACCAAAACAAAGACTGATCAACTGCCTTAGAATTTCAGCTAGTGTGGTGGTCAGGGTATCCTGGATCTGCGAAAGATCTGCAGACAGACGGCTGTTTAGTTCCCCAACACGACGGTTGGCAAAAAATTCGATCGGTAATGAAATCAGTTTTAGATAAGTATCCTTGCGAAGGGCAGCCAATGTACGTTCTGCAATTTCAACAAAAATACGGATGCGAAAAAAAGAAACGACTGACAGAAAAGATAATATAATAAATGCAATGCCACCGATGTAATATACTTCTGGGGGAAGCCAGAGATATTTTTGCTTACCTTGAGCAGCATCGATCATAGCCCCAAGCAGCGCCGGGAACGCTAACATGGCTAAACTGGATAATACCAAGAAAAACATCCCTATTCCAAATTTAAACCGATAAGGTTTTAAATAGGTCATTAGTTTTGCAGCTCTCAACAGGAGCTCCTTATTCAATTTTGGTTTTGGTAGATCCTCTTCTTGTTTATTACCGCTGTTGAATCCTCTTGCCATATCCGCTACTTCAAATTTTGTTGCGAGGACAAATGTAACGAGATTAAAAACAATTTGCTATCATACTATAGTCAATTTTTAGCATCAAGATGACTTTTTAATACCTTAAGGGCTGTTTGACTTGTTGGCTATTATGTTGAGACTGGTATTCGCCTATTTTATCCTATATTTTGTTGTTTTGCAGCGGCGTGTTTTGCTTTGGCCGTGTAGAGTAGATAACCTAAGACCCCGATCACAACTAAAGCAATATAAAGGAGAATATTGCTTAGGCCTCCGTTACCCGATGTTTTGTCAACTTGGCTACGCAATTTTTCGTTTTCTTTCTGAAGCTTGCTTATGGTACCGATATAAGCAGAAACCTGTTTGTCATAATCTGTTGCCAGCTGCTGAAATTTATCTTTCTCAAAATCTTTGATTTTAAGAAGTTTTTGTGTTTCGAGAAAGATGTTATTATCGGTAATCACAATATCTTTAAGGATGTCGATACTCTTTTGCATATCTCCTTTTGATTTAAATAGACCAAAAAGACCCGTTTTTTGGGTAAGACTGGTGTCATAAGCACCAAATTTTTGTTGCCGGGCATTGAGTAGCTCATTGACATGGTTCCGCTGTACTTCGTAAGCGCTGGAATCTGGATTGGTTTGAGCGTTGACTTGTTTAAGGAAGCCGGATAGAATGGTGAGCAGAAAAAGTAATTTTAGCGATCTCATGTATGTTTAACAATTTGTATAATCAAATATCTAATTTAAAACTAACGTTTGCCGTAAGATTTTGTTTTATTATCGTGTTTGTCATCAGATAGTAGCTCACTTCGCCCTTCGTTCGCCATCTATTCGCCCTTTGTTCGGAAATTGTCTACCTCTTGTCCACCTTGCGCCCACTGATTGTCCACTGATTGTCCACCTAATTAGTGGGCGCAAGGTGGACAATCAGTGGGCGCAGAGTGGAGCGGCTCCGAATAAGAAGCGAAGCAGGTGCGAACAATTAGCGAAGCAATTGCCAGTAAATGATGACTGTGGGTTGAAGTTTGATAATTGTTTTACAGTACGGAATCTTTGAATTCTATGCGAATTACGTTGGAGTCATCGTCATGAAGTCCAAGGAGCTGGCTTGCATTGCCTTTATTGATGGCGATTTCAAGATAGTTGGAAATGCCAAATAAGCAAAGTTTTTCTCCTTCACCTACTTCGTTGTAGTGCCAGGAAAGGTTGGTGATGGTCTCATTGCGTTTGAAGTAGAGTACAAAATGCCGGCCTTTCTGTACCTTATTGAATAAATCTTTGGAGATATTGGTGATGGCATTACCAAAGGCATCCACATAAATGACATTGCCTCTGATCATATCTTTGTCAAAGATGGGCTGCAAGGTCACTTTTTCAATCAGCTGTTGCATTGGCGTTCCGACATCTTTCAGTTTTCCGCCTTTTGCGATGTGACAGGCAGATTTAGATAGAATGTCTGCTAGTGGAAAATGTAGATACCGCAAATCCTGCATTAAGTTGAGTTCGTAGAGTTCTTGTGGTTCATTGCCATTCAACAATAGACTGAAGATGCCGTTGTCGGCTCCAACGAAATAGTGATCATTATATTTCATGCCGATATACCTGGATTCTTCATGAAATAAGGTGTTGATCCCGATGATGTGGACAGTTCCTTTGGGGAAATAATGATAAGCATTGCCCAATACAAATGCGGCTCGAGGGATATTAAATGCTGGGATCTCATGAGTAATATCAACAATATTGGCATCAGATAACTGCGTTAAAAGACTCCCTTTTAGCGCAGCTTGATAAAAATCTTTATGTCCTAAGTCTGTTGTTAATGTAATTACTGCCATTATAATCTAAATCCTAGATTGAATTGCTGTCGAATTCCCGTAAAATATACCCCGTAATTTATTTAAATAGAGAACAAAATTACTATTTATCAGGTGATTTGTAAAGCTAATTGGAGAACTTATTTTGATTATCTTTTTTTTCGGTTGATATACACCTACATAGCGGATATTTCGCATATATTGAAATGTTTGCAACATAGACATTGCCCTCCAAATACTCATTCTTATTCTCGTTGTTTGTACGCGCTATATTCTTGGTGGTTTCGTTAGAATACGTTAATTTTGAATAGTGTTATACAGGAATGATATTGTGTAATGGCTACAATCTAATTAATTCTAAATAGATAAAATTTGAACGAATTACTAATTGCATTAGATGGTCTGAATTTGCCCGTATTGTGGGGAGCAGACAATGAGCACTTCGATTATTTGAAGAAGCAATTCCCAAAACTGCGGATTGTAGCTCGCGGAAGTGAAATGAAGGTGCTAGGAGATGCGAAGGAATTGGACCTGTTTGAACACTCTTTTCAGGAAGTCGTGGCTCATTTGGAGAAATTTAACAACATTACCTTGTTGGATTTTGAAAATCTGCTGGGTGCAAGCGCAGGTTCTGCCGCTCAACAGGAAAAAGAACTCGCTTCCAAAAATGCGGCTTTTGGTTCCGAACCAATCGTATACGGCCCTAATGGCCTGATTGTACGTGCACGCACCGCCAACCAGCGGAAGATGGTGGATAGTATTTCCAAAAATGACATCTTATTTGCTATCGGACCTGCAGGAACGGGAAAAACCTATACTGCAGTTGCTTTGGCTGTTAGGGCACTCCGAAATAAAGAAATCAAAAGGATCATTTTGACGCGGCCAGCCGTTGAGGCGGGAGAGAATTTGGGATTTCTACCGGGCGATCTAAAGGAAAAAGTAGATCCTTATTTGAGGCCCCTTTATGATGCCTTGGATGATATGATTCCTGCCGAAAAGCTCAAAGTTTATTTAGAAAACCGCACCATCGAGGTTGCGCCATTAGCATTTATGCGGGGACGTACGCTCGACAATTGTTTTGTCATTTTGGATGAAGCTCAGAATGCAACAGATATGCAGTTGAAGATGTTTTTAACGCGGATGGGACCTACGGCTAAATTTATTGTTACTGGTGATATGACACAAGTGGATTTGCCGAAGAAAAATCAGTCTGGATTGTCAACAGCGATTCGCTTATTAGACAATATCGAAGGGATAGATATTGTTCACCTCAGCGGCGGAGATGTGGTACGGCATAAATTGGTGCGTCGCATATTAGAAGCATATGGCGATATTTAATAGGCCAATGCGGAAAGTAAGGTGTTGTTCCCTCTAGAAACAAATGAGTACAGCGGGCTCATAAAATAAATGCTGTATGATCCTGCCTGGCATGAAGGTGCCATTTGCGGATTAAAATAATTATTTACAGGTGTATTTTACTTTGAACATGAATGCTATAAAAGAAACAAATTTCAATTTTGAAAACCAGACTGCTTTTTACAGAGGAAAGGTACGTGATGTGTATACAATTGCCAATACGTATTTGGCGATGGTAGCTTCCGACCGTATTTCAGCATTCGATGTGGTGCTTCCACGTCCTATTCCGTATAAAGGGCAAGTTCTGAATCAAATTGCAGCCAAATTTTTAAAGGCTACTGCTGATATTATTCCAAATTGGGTGGTATCTGTTCCGGATCCAAGTGTGACAATCGGCCAAATGTGTGAACCGTTTAAAGTGGAAATGGTTATCCGTGGTTATTTATCAGGCCATGCCTGGCGTGAATATGCGGCAGGTAAACGTGAAGTTTGTGGTGAATCATTGCCAGAAGGGTTAAAGGAAAACGACAAGTTGCCGGAACCTATTATTACGCCGACAACTAAGGCAGCGGTCGGCCACGATGAGGACATCTCACGTGCTGATATTTTGAATAAGGGTATCGTAAGTGAAGAAGATTATGTTCAGCTAGAAAAATATACGAAAGCTTTATTCCAAAGAGGAACCGAAATTGCCGCACAACGGGGGTTAATATTGGTGGATACGAAGTATGAGTTTGGTAAAAAAGATGGTCAAATCGTGTTGATTGACGAAATTCATACACCGGATTCTTCGCGTTATTTTTATGCCGAAGGTTATCAAGAACGCCAAGATCAAAATGAGCCACAAAAGCAATTATCGAAGGAGTTTGTTCGGAAATGGTTAATCGAAAACGGTTTTCAAGGAAAAGACGGTCAGGCTGTTCCGGAAATGACGGATGAAATTGTAGCTTCGATTTCTGAGCGTTATATTGAACTATACGAACATATTGTCGGAGAAAAGTTTGTTTACCCAGATCAAGAAAATGTGCTTGAACGGGTAGAAAGAAATGTGGCAAACGCCTTAAAAACGCTAAATTATTAGTACATTGTATCCTTAAATAAAGGAGATCACCTCATGAAGTATACCATTGATAAACACGATCGCTATATTGTCATAGAACCACATGTCGATGTGATAGATGCGGATAATGCAGCTAAACTCAAAGGAGAGTTCTTGTTGCGGAATACGATTGGACAACGAAATATTGTGCTGGATATGATTCATGTTAAGAAAACAGACGAAGTTGGCATCCGGTTAGGGGTACTAGCACATCGGTTGTGTCAATCGGTTGGTGGCATATTTATTCTTGTGAATCTTTGTCCTACATTAATGGATATGGTTCGTGTATCACATTTAGATAAATCGCTAAAGATTGCACCATCATTAAAGGTTGCTGAAGATTTAATCTTTGCGCATGAACTGGAATCTGAATATCGGGGGACAATTGAGGATTAATATGAAGTTTGAAGTTCTGATATTAGGAAATAGCTCGGCAACGCCAATGTTTGATCGTCATCCGACTAGCCAGGTGTTGAACTTTAATGAGCAATTGTTTTTGATCGATTGCGGAGAAGGCACACAGATGCAGCTCAGTAGGTATGGTATCAAGAGCAATCGTATCGGACATATATTTATTAGCCATTTACATGGAGATCATTATTTGGGCTTGGTGGGTTTGCTATCATCCATGCATCTTGTCGGCAGAAAAAGTGATCTCCATCTGTATGGTCCTGCCGCGTTAAAAGAAATTTTAGATTTACAATTTCTACATTCTGAGACAATTTTACGCTACAATCTTGTTTTTCATCCAATTTCACCAGAGACGCCGGGTGTTATTTTTGAAAATAGGACACTAAAGGTGAGTACATTCCCGCTGAAACATCGAATTGCCTGTACGGGATTTCGCTTTGATGAGGGACCGCGGGCAAGAACTTTGCTCGCCGATGTGGTACAAGGCTTGAATATTCCTACAGTATATTATCCTATGATAAAAAAGGGTATGGATTATGTCGGCGAAAGCGGTAAAGTATATGCTGCAGATGATCTAAGTCTTCCTGCACCACTGCCGCGGAGCTATGTCTATTGTTCGGACACGGTACGTACAGCAGATTATCTCCCTTTTGTTCAGAAGGCAAATCTCATGTATCATGAGTCGACATTCTTACATGATATGGTTGATCGTGCTAAAGAAACATTTCATACAACAGCCTTTGAAGCCGGCGAGATAGCGAAAGAGACCCATGCCAAAAAATTGCTTTTGGGGCATTACTCAGCACGATATAGAGATTTACATCCACTATTGGAAGAAGCGAGGTCGGTATTTCCCAATACTGAGCTTTCGATAGAGGGGAAATGGTTTTCAGTATAAATAAGCTCTCCGATGAATAATTGCTTATTATATTGCATATGATGAACAATTTATCTAAGTTTACGGCTCTAATTTTTTTATAATGGATAATCCATTCAACTTAAACAACCTATTACGGGAAAATATTAAGAAGCTCGTACCTTATTCATCCGCAAGAGATGAATTTAAAGGGGAGGCATCCATATTGATCGATGCCAATGAAAATCCTTTTGGATCCCCACTAAGCCATGATTACAACCGATACCCAGACCCTCTCCAACATCAAGTTAAAACAAAGCTTTCTAAAATAAAAGGCGTACCCGCAGAAAATATCTTTTTGGGAAATGGAAGCGATGAAGCAATTGATATTTTATATCGTGCTTTTTGTACGCCAGGTGTGGATAATGTGATTTTAGTTCCACCAACGTATGGTATGTATGAAGTTTCAGCCAACATCAATGATGTAGCCTGCAGGAAAGTCAACCTCACGGCAGATTATCAATTGGATTTGGAGGGTATCGCCAATGCGATAGATGAACATACCAAGTTAATTTTTATCTGTTCACCAAACAATCCGACAGGGAATTCAATCCGTCGCCAAGATATCGAAACAATCTTAACTAATTTTCAAGGGTTGGTGATTGTGGACGAAGCTTATATCAATTTTTCCGCTGTAAAATCATTTACACAGGAACTGGCAGAATACCCCAATTTAGTCGTGTTGCAGACATTGTCCAAAGCCTGGGGCTTAGCAGCCTTACGCTTGGGTATGGCGTTTGCGAGTAAAGAGGTAATCGCTGTTTTTAATAAAATTAAACCTCCATATAACATTAACCAGGCCACACAAGATATCGTTTTACAAGCATTGGATCAAGTGGATCAAGTCAACGACTGGATCAAAGAAACCGTAGCGGAGCGCGAAAAACTCGTGCGCGCATTGCTTGAACTGGACTTTGTGCAGCATATCACACCTTCCGATGCTAACTTTATTTTGGTCAAAATGGATCAACCTCGGGACGTTTACGATTACTTGGTTCAATATGGAATCATCGTGAGGGATCGATCTAAAGTCGAATTATGTGAGGGATGTTTGCGGATCACTGTCGGCACACCGGCTGAAAATCAAACATTGTTAGAAAAACTTAATCAAATCAATAAATAATACTATGCCTGATAACTTAAAACGTGTACTGTTTATAGACCGAGACGGAACATTAATTTTGGAACCAGAAGATGAACAAATCGATTCTTTTGCCAAATTAAAATTCTATCCCGGTGCCTTGCAGTATCTGCCACGTATCGCAAAGGAACTGGATTTCGAATTGATCTTGGTTTCCAACCAAGATGGTTTAGGAACTTCTTCCCATCCGGAAGAGAATTTCTGGCCAGTCCATCATTTTGTGCTGGATACGTTTGCAGGGGAAGGGGTGGTATTTGCTAGAGAGCATATCGATAAAACTTTTCCACATGAAAATGCGGACACGCGTAAACCGGGGATCGGCATGCTGGGGGAGTATTTTGATGCATCAAGATATGATTTGAGCCAATCTTTTGTTATTGGTGATCGTGTAAACGATGTTAAACTAGCTCAAAATCTTGGGGCTAAGGCGATCTGGCTCCGTGCCAATGATCAATTAGGTGCATTGGAAAACTTAGCGATCGATTCAACTGTTATAGCTTTAGAAACAACAGATTGGAAGAGCGTATATGAATTTCTTAAATTGCGCACGCGTACCGCCGAACATCATCGTAAGACCAATGAAACAGATATTTTCATTCATTTGAACTTGGATGGTTCAGGAAAGTCTGACATTGATACAGGATTACCATTTTTTGACCATATGTTGGATCAATTGGCTCGGCATGGGGCATTAGACTTGACGATAAAAGCAAAAGGGGATCTTCATATAGACGAACATCATACCATAGAAGATACAGGTATCGCTTTGGGTGAGGTATTTTTGAAAGCCCTTGGTGATAAGCGAGGTATTGAACGTTATTCGTATACGTTGCCAATGGATGATTGTCTGGCTCAGGTTGCATTGGATTTTGGTGGTCGCAACTGGATTGTATGGGATGCAGCTTTTAAACGGGAAAAAATTGGAGATATGCCTACAGAGATGTTTTTTCATTTCTTTAAATCTTTTTCGGACGCTTCGCGATCTAATTTAAATATAAAAGCGGAAGGCGAAAATGAGCATCATAAGATCGAAGCAATCTTTAAAGCTTTTGCTAAATCCATCAAGAAAGCAGTGAGACGCGATGCTGATCACATGCAGTTGCCAAGTACGAAGGGAGTATTGTAAAATGATAGGAATTATTAATTATGGTGCGGGGAATATTTTTTCCTTAACAGCGGCCTTAGATCGGGTAGGACTCACCTATGGGATGATCAACTCGGCGGAGGAGATCGATCAGTACGATCGGATTATCATCCCAGGAGTTGGGCATGCAGGTGCAGCCATGGATAAATTGCAAGAGTCTGGGCTCGTACCTGCTATCAAAGCGCTGCGTAAGCCTGTATTGGGTATTTGTGTAGGAATGCAATTGCTGACTGACTTTTCAGAAGAGGGAAATGCAGAAATGTTAAAGTTAATTCCTTTGAAAACTCTTCATTTTGATAGCAAAAAGGCTGGTAAAGTGCCACATATGGGGTGGAATAGCATTACTGTACAAGCAAATAATCCTTTATTTGCACACATTCAAAATCAGACTTATTTTTATTTTGTCCACTCGTATTTCATTGAATTCGACGACAGGTATACCGCTGCAAAATGTCTCTATGGGCAGCCTTTTTCAGCGGCAATTTCCAAAGACAATTTCTTTGGTGTACAATTTCACCCAGAGAAATCCGGGAAAGCAGGTGAGCAATTATTGCTCAATTTTTCAACTATTTAAATTGACTAAAAACATTCAACTATGTATATCATTCCAGCAATAGACGTTTTGGACAAAAAGGTTGTCCGTCTGAGAGAAGGCAACTATGACGACGTCACAACGTATGCAATCAGCTTAGAAGAGCAGATCGAAAACTATCATGCAAATGGTACCGAGTTGGTTCATATCATTGATTTAAACGGGGCAAAAGGAGACTTCAGCAATCAGGCCTACCTATTTGATATCATCCAAAAAACGGAAATGAAAATTCAATATGGAGGTGGTGTTAGAAGTATAGAAAAGGTAAAGGAACTGGTCGATGCTGGTGTTTACCGTGTTATTGTGGGAACACAGGCGATTACAAATCCTTCTTTTCTGGAGGAACTGGCTACCTTGAACGAAGGGAAAGTGAAGTACGCGGATCACATTGTAATAGCAATCGACGTATTGGATGAAGTCATTAAATATTCTGGCTGGTTGGAAAGCTCGCCAATTAAATTGATCGAGTATATCGATAAATGTTTGGTATTGGGATTCTTTAGATTCCTATGTACGGATATCAGTAAAGATGGCAAATTGGGCGGTGCTGGTGTTGAGTTATATCAAAAACTATTGAACCATTCGCCGATTATCAAATTGATCGCGTCCGGCGGTATCAGTTCAATGAACGATATCCAAAAATTGCAGGAATTGGGTGGAGTAGAATCTGTGGTCGTTGGAAAGGCAATCTATGAAAATAGAATCTCGATCGATGAAATAAAAGATTGGAATTTAAAATCGTTAATCAGATTTTAGCATGCTTGCAAAACGTATAATTCCTTGTTTAGATGTTAAAGATGGACGAACTGTAAAAGGCGTCAATTTCGTAGACTTGCGTGATGCGGGTGATCCTGTTGAGCTAGCGTATGCGTATTCCCAACAGGGAGCTGATGAACTTGTTTTTTTAGATATCACAGCGACACATGAAAGACGTAAAACAACGATTGAATTGGTTAAGGCCGTAGCCCGTCAAGTGAATATTCCATTTACAATCGGTGGGGGGATCAATGAAATCAAGGATGCAGAAATTTTATTAAATGCGGGTGCTGATAAGGTTTCCATCAATTCAGCCGCGGTACGTAATCCGGCTTTGATTAATGAAATGGCAGCTGCTTTTGGTGCTCAATTTGTCGTAGTAGCAGTAGATACCCGATCTATTGAAGGACAAAATTTTGTGTACTTGAGCGGTGGACGGATAAAGACTGAGTTGAATACATCGGAATGGATCGTTGAGGCACAGGAGCGAGGAGCAGGAGAGATTTTGCTCACATCGATGGACCATGATGGTACAAAAAATGGCTTTGATAATGGCTTCTTAAAAACCATAAATGATCAGATCCATATTCCGCTTATAGCTTCTGGCGGTGCCGGTAATCAACAGCATTTCGTGGATGTTTTTCAACAAGCTAACGTAGATGCTGCTTTGGCGGCTTCTGTCTTCCATTATGGCGAAATATTGATTCCAGATCTTAAAGCCACGTTGCAGCAAAATGGAATTATCGTACGATAAAATCTAGGATGAAAGGTCAATCATCCAGTAGCAGCAAATTATAAATTTGCTGAATAATATCTTAAAATACAACATGGAGCCATGTCTCTTTGGAAAATAATTAAAAATTGAAATACTAAAATCATGTTAGATTTTACAAAAAGTGACGGTCTCGTTCCAGTGATTGTGCAGGACTTCCAAACGTTGGAAGTCTTGATGTTGGGCTATATGAATGAGGAAGCTTGGCAGAAGACTCAAGCAGAGAAACGTGTCACGTTTTTCTCCCGAAGCAAAAATCGCCTTTGGACAAAAGGCGAAGAGAGTGGTAACTTTTTGAATGTAAAAAGCATTCATATTGATTGCGATAAAGATACCGTTTTGATTAAAGCAGACCCGATTGGTCCGACTTGTCACACAGGGAGCAGAAGTTGTTTCAGTACAGACTTTAATCAAAATTTTCTGTTGGAGCTAGAGCGTATTGTTAACAATCGATATGAGCATCCGTCAGACGAATCTTATGTTAACCGCCTGCGTTCTCGTGGCATCAATAAGATTGCGCAAAAGGTGGGCGAGGAAGCCGTCGAAACAGTAATTGCAGCTTTGACCGAAACTGATACTGATTTTATCAATGAGACGTCAGACTTATTGTTTCATTTAATCGTATTGTTGCGGGAGAAAGGATTTTCTTTAGAAACAATAGCGAAAAATCTGGAAAGTAGACATCAATAGGTGTTTGGGCAAAGGGATTGCCGTTGAACAAAATTCGAAACGGTCAGCAGGCTTTAAGCTAAGATGACAAAAGAATCTTAAAAGTGCAGTATATTTGTGGATATACTGCACTTATTTTTTTACCGTTTACAATGTACGTTGATGTGTTGACCTTTACTGCATAAGATTTGATCAGTGATAAATTGAACCAAATTGATCAAAAAGCATGTTAAAATGCACGATACGTATAAATAAGAAGTTTTAGCGAAATAACTATGGATATTACATTGAGATCGACGTTACCAGGACATCAGAACCCTATTTTCTGTGTTGAGAAAGGTTATGATGCAAATACTTTTTTTACAGGTGGTAACGATAAAGGCGTTGTTGAATGGGACGTGGAGAGTAATGCGTTTAAACGCATTCTATGTGCGGTTAGTTCATCCGTTTATGCGCTCCGGTTGATACAGGGTACCCCGATTTTAGCCATCGCTTTGCGTGAGGGTAAACTGCTTTTTGTAAACGTGCAAGAGCAAAAACTTGTCGCCAGTACACAATTAAGTACCAAGGCTATTTTTGCATTGGCGCATATGCCTTGGAAAAATGAACTTCTGGCGGCAGGTGAAGAAGGGACGTTGTATGTGATTGATCTGTCAATTTATAAAAGTATTTACGAAAAGCGTATATCACCTACGACAATTCGGGCGATTGCAGTTGACGAAGCACTTGGGCAGATCGCATTGGGCGATAAGGATGGAAAAGTGTATACCTTAGACTGCACTGACTTTCAGCCTATCGCCGATGTACAGTTGCATAGCATGCCTGCTACCTCGCTGGCATTTGTCAATAATAAACTATTAAGCGGTGGACGGGATGCGCAATTGGTGATTTCAGACCCAAACCAATTGACAAGTAATTTTTCATTTGTACCTCATCTTTTTACCGTATACGGCATATATCCCCATCCTAAAGCGCCGATTTTTGCAACTGTCAGTCGGGATAAATCGTTAAAATTCTGGTCGGCTGACGACTTTGCATTATTGAAAAATATGAGCCGCGAGAAAATGCAGGATGGTCATCATTTATCTGTAAATGCGGGAGTATGGTCCGAAGATGGAAAATATTTCTTTAGTGTGAGCGATGACAAACTCGTTAAAGTCTGGGAATGTCATTTATAAAGGAGTTGCCCTATTTTGAACTCCCATCTGACACTTACGCCATGTATACGCTGTCGCAAAGATCTTTTACTCGCTGCCTAAAAGTTGTAGGATCTGCGTGAGATATTTCTCATCGATTTCATCAAAACTATTTAGTTCACTGCTGTCAACGTCCAGTACACCGATAATTTCTCCCCTTTTAAAAATGGGTAGCACTATTTCCGATCGTGAGAGCGAGCTACAGGCAATGTGTCCCGGAAATTGTTCCACATCAGGAACAATTAATGTTTTTTCTTGTGCCCAAGCTCCGCCACATACACCACGCCCTTTTTTGATACGCGTGCATGCAACAGGCCCCTGAAAAGGTCCTAATACAAGTTCATCTCCATCTACAAGATAGAAACCAACCCAAAAAAAATTGAACTGTTCCTTCAACGCAGCGGCTATGTTAGCCAGATTGGCGATTTGATTGGATTCGCCAGTCAATAATCCTTCAATCTGAGGAAGTAAATTTTGATATTGTTCTTCTTTGCTACCTTTAGCTATTTGTAAATCCTCTGCCATAAAATTGATAAAAAAAATAACGGCGCGTTCAACTTAAAATGCTGAATATGGTCAGCTTTTTAAGTAAGCCTAAATCCTGTGATATGCAACCCATACCATGCAAAAGCAGTAATATGCTGTTCAAAGTTAAAAAGAATATGAACAATTTTGCATAAGCAAATGTTATTATTTCTTATCCTTGAATGCAAAATTCCATCGGTTAAAGTCGTTTCAGTGCTAATTTGATCATATCCTCTACAGAAAGATTGCTTTCTGTTTTTAGAATGGTATTTAATACTTTCTCTGCTGCGGCTTTGTTGAACCCGAGCATAACAAGTGCGGATAGCGCTTCGTCTGGTATCGATTGGGACTGAATAGATGTTGCCAAAGCTTCGAATCCCTGCTTCTTTAATTTATCCTGAAGTTCCAAGATAAGACGTTGTGCTGTTTTAGGACCAATTCCCTTAATCTTTTGAATCAGTGCAACCTGCCCATTAACAATGGCAGACTGGATCTCATCTGGTGTGTTTGACGAGAGTATCATACGGCCTGTATTTGGACCAATCCCAGAAACAGAGATCAAATTTTCAAATAGTTTTTTCTCACCTTCAGTTGCAAAGCCATACAGTGTATGAGAATCTTCCCGAACTTGAAGTGAAATGAATAATTTGCAGTTTTCCTGATCTTTGATTTGAGAAAAGGTATAAAGAGAGATGTGGACATAGTAGCCAATCCCACTCACATCGATAACAACGTGAGTGGGGGCTTTATATGTTAATTTTCCGTTGAAATATTCGTACATAGTATACGAATATAGGAAGATTTTAAGCTATTCTATAAATTTTTAAGATGTGTCTGTACGTCTACGACGGCAATGGTGACCATATTGACGATTTCGCGTACAGAGCTATCCAATTGCAATACGTGGATTGGTTTGTTCATACCCAAAAGAATCGGGCCTACAGCTTCCGCTTCACCAACTTCTTGCAATAATTTATACGCAATATTGCCTGATTCTAGATTAGGGAACACAAGTGTATTAGCTGATTTGCCATTTAAATAGCTGAAAGGGAAGTTTGCTGTCAACATTTCGCTATTTAACGCGAAGTTTGCTTGTAAATCACCCTCAGCAATGATATCAGGATATTGATCGTGTAAAATCTGTGCTGCAGCTCTGACTTTTGTAGGCGTTTTTCCTTCACTTGAACCAAAGTTAGAATACGACAATAAAGCGATACGTGGCTGGATATTCATGCGCTTTACGGCTTTATCCAGAAGCAAGGTGATGTCGGCCAATTCTTGTGCAGTTGGATCTTCGTTCACCGTTGTATCTCCCATAAAAATCGGACCTTTTTTGGTTAACATCATATACATACCTGCGACGCGACTTCCTGGTTTAGCACCAATCACATGCAATGCCGGACGAATCGTATTCGCATAATTTTTGGTCATCCCAGAAATTAATGTATCAGCTTCGCCAAATTCCACTAAAGAGGCTCCAAAATAGTTGCGGTCATACATCAACTTACGGGCGTCGTATTTGGATATACCACGACGTTGTCTTTTGATGTACAGATGCTCAATGAATTTCTGAGAACGCTCTGTTTCACCATCTACTTCGGCAACGGGATCGATGATTTCAAGACCATCCAATTCAAAAGCGTATTCTTTAATTAGGCGTTCGATTTTATCTTTTCGGCCTAAAAGAATAGGGACCGCAATGCCCTCTTCTTTGACAATCTGTGCCGCGCGCAGTGTTTTGTAATTGTCTGCTTCCGCAAAAACAACACGCTTCGGATCCCTTTTTGCTGCCATGGTCAGGTTACGCATGATGGCGTCGTCCTTACCCAGGCGTTTACGTAGCGCATCGCTGTATTGATCCCAATCTTCTATTACTGTCTTTGCTACACCTGATGCGATAGCGGCTTTTGCAACAGCCATAGAAACTTCTGTGATCAAACGTGGATCTGTAGGTTTTGGAATAATATATTCTTCCGAGAATTTTAAGTTATTGGTGTTATAAGCCTGATTAACTTCTTCTGGAACAGGTTGTTTCGCCAAGTCAGCAATCGCACGTACTGCCGCAATTTTCATTTCTTCATTGATGGAAGTTGCACGTACGTCTAACGCGCCACGGAAGATATATGGGAAACCCAATACGTTATTCACTTGATTTGGATAATCAGAACGACCAGTACCCATGATGATATCGTTACGTGTCGCCATGGCCAAATCGTAAGCAATTTCAGGATTTGGATTTGCCATTGCCAATACAATCGGATTGGGAGCCATTGATAACAACATGTCAGCCGACATAACATCCGCTGCAGATAAGCCGATAAATACATCCGAATCTTTTACTGCATCTGCTAAGGTGCGTATATCACGATCGGTCGCATACTGTGCCTTCATACCATCCAGATTTTCCCTATCCTTACGGATAACACCTTTGCTATCCAGCATGACGATATTTTCCTTGCTTGCACCAACCGAGATATACATTGCTGTACATGACATCGCTGCAGCCCCGGCACCATTGACAACAATTTTAACTTTAGAAATATCTTTACCGATAATTTCACAAGCGTTGATCAATGCTGCACCTGAGATGATTGCCGTACCATGTTGGTCATCGTGCATCACAGGGATATTCATTTCCTCTTTTAGGCGACGTTCGATTTCAAAACATTCCGGTGCTTTAATATCTTCCAGGTTAATACCTCCGAAGGTCGGTTCTAAAGCTTTAACGATATTGACGAATTCATCCACATTTTTGGTGTCCACTTCGATGTCAAATACATCAATGTCAGCAAAAATTTTGAATAATAAACCTTTACCTTCCATGACTGGTTTACCAGCTTGGGCACCGATATCGCCTAAACCCAATACTGCTGTACCATTACTGATAACGGCAACAAGGTTTCCTTTTGCGGTATATTTATAAGCATCTTCTTTGTTCTCAGCAATAGCCAAACATGGCTCCGCTACACCAGGAGAATATGCTAACGATAAGTCTCTTTGCGAATTTGTTGGTTTGGTCGGAACAACAGCTATTTTACCAGGTCTACCCATAGAGTGGTAATTTAATGCTGCCTGTTTACGATTAGTGTTACTCATTACGATTTTATTAATTTAAGGCTACAAATCTATCATTCTTTTTGATAATTGGAAATTTTTACCAATATCTTATTATTATTAGACAATAATATGTTACTTCAGGACATCCAGTAATTTAAACATCTGCTGCCGCATACCAGAAGCTGGTCCCGAATAGTTGTTGACCAGCAACGTATAAGTAAACGACTGTCCTGACTTATTGGTATTCACACCTGTATAACCAAGAACGCCGCCAATTGTTCCGCTTTTCATCTTCATATTGTTATAGGTGGGAAGACTTTCATAAAAAGCAGGATACCAACTTTGCTTTTGGGCATACTGCATGATCTTATTCATGGCTGATGTAGTCACTCGATTTTGAGGCGATAGGCCCGAACCATCCATGTTATTGAGTTCGCCCGATTTGATGCCTAATTTTGCATTCCAATATTTCTGTATATAATACGCCCCATCATCAGTCCCGGTTTTACCCGCTGTTGTATACGCGATTGCCTTTAATAAGGCTTCTCCGTAGAGGTTGATGCTTTTTTGATTAAACCAATAGACAATTTTGTCTAAAGTCGGGGAGAGGTGAATATCTAACGTCTGCTTCTTAGAGACATCTACTGAATCCATCTTTCTACCTGTAGCGGGAGGCTCAAGAGCCACAATACCACTATTGGTTAGGATGTCGTTCAATTGATAAGCGAGATCATAAGCCGGATCTGGCGATGATAGCTCAATTGTTTTTTTGAGATCTTGTCCATAAGAGCCACGTACAAAAATTTTGGTTGAATATGGCGCCGAATAAGCATAAACATTGTCGCCACTGCCTGTTTTACCCGTAGTTGTTTCATTGATAATTTCCAGGTAGGGAACATGAGTGGTATAGCTCAGGATCTCCGCTTTGGCGCCAACCTTATTGCTTGGACTGAAATTTACGCCAAAGGCGTTCTCACACCAATTGAGTGACGAAATTCCCGCACCGTAATAGTTCCCCATATCGGTCCAGATCCACCCGCCCGGAAGCTGGTTACCATTAAAAAGCCTGTCATCGGCGATGATGGCACCATGAATACTTTTGATACCGGCATTTTGGATTGCTGCAAGCCACTTGTTCAGTATCGTTTTTGCTTGAGTCTCTGGATAGCGGGCGCTGCCAAGGGTGGGGTCACCCGTGCCTGTTACAATAATATTTCCGTTTAACACACCGTTTTCGTCAATCTCACCGGTATAATACAAGGTGGTTTTGAACTGATAATTTTTGCCCAGGAAATCTAGCGCTGTTGCCGAAGTGATTACTTTCATGGTGGAGGCGGTCGCCAGGCCGATATTTTCATTTGCTGCGAATACCGTTTGTCCTGTTTTTCCATCGAATACGATCAATGAGCTCAAACCATTCCTGAGGCTTTCCTGATTTTGAAACTGTGTAAAAGCATCCTGGATTTTACTGCGAAGATCCTGTGCAAATAGTGGAGTGGTAACGGTCGTTAACGCGTAAGTGGAAAAAGCTATAGTACTTAGCACAAATTGGTTCATATATCCTATTTTTTTATTGTCCTATGGTATATCCTCATATCCTGAATTAGATTCGACCAAACACGGTTATCTACATTCGTGCTGGCAATCATGGATATTTCGTCGGATTTATCATGATGACTTGAACGCTGCCTATTTTTAGGGGAAAACGTTCGCTGTATTCGTTTGTTTTATTTGGCTTAAAGTTAGGCATTCGCCCCTAAAAAATCCTAACTTGCATAAAATTGTATAAACGACATGAAGCATATCGAAAAATTAGCTGCTATTCGTGAGGCGATGAAGGTTCAAGGAATCGATGGCTATATTATCCCGTCATCAGACCCTCATATTAGTGAATATTTACCAGAACGTTACAAATGTATAGCGTGGGCATCGGGGTTTACAGGATCCGCAGGCACTTTGGCTATCACGCAAGATTTTGCTGGTCTATGGACAGATTCGCGCTACTTTGTTCAGGCGGCAGAGCAGTTGGCAGGAACAGGTTTTGAACTGGTGAAATTGAAAGCACAGGGCGCCGCGGAGTACGCTGATTGGTTGGGAGAGCAGCTGGGTGCTGGCGCTAAAGTTGCTTTTGACGGCAATCTCGCTTCTTTATTGGTGGCCCAATCTGTTCAGCATACTTTGGAGCCTTTGGAGATTACAGTAGATGGTCATGTTGATCTGCTGTCCTCCTTATGGGAAGGACGTCCAGCGCTGCCCCAAGCGAAAGCTTATCTATTGAATGAAGATACGACAGGACAATCTACCGTTTCTAAAATTGAAGCTGTGCGTGCCGAAATGAAAAAGAATAGGACGGCGGCGCATCTGATTTCATCTTTGGATGACCTAGCCTGGTTATTAAACATCCGTGGTCAGGATGTGCCCTGTAACCCTGTTGTTTTGGGCTTTGTACTGATCACAACCGAAGATACTACACTTTATATCGAACCATCGAAGCTAAGTGCTCAGGCGACGGAGCAACTGAAAGGTTATGGAGTGCGTGTGGCGCCCTATGAAGATGTCTTTAAAGCGATTTCAGCATTGGATGTGGCATCAATTCTTATTGATCCCAAACGTACCTGTTTTGCCGTTTTCGACAGCGTACCTAAACAGGTTAAAATTGTAGAGAAAACAAACCCTTCGACGAGTTTAAAAGCTATTAAGAATACAGTTGAAATTGAAAATAATCGCCATACTTTTGTCAAAGACGGCGTCGCATTGACTCGTTTTTTCAAATGGCTGGAAGAAAATGTTTCTTCCGGTGAACTTTCCGAATTATCTATCGCAGATAAATTGCGCGAGTTGCGCGAAAGTCAAGAGGGCTTTGTTGACGTCTCTTTTACCACAATTGCAGGATATTTGGACCATGGTGCGCTACCGCACTATTCGGCGAATGAAAAATCAAACTATATCTTACAGCCTAAGGGTTTGCTATTGGTGGATTCTGGAGGTCAATATCAAACGGGCACAACAGATATTACACGGGTAGTAACCCTGGGTGCTGCGACCCAAGAGGAGAAAGAAGATTATACATTGGTGCTCAAAGGAACGATAGAAGGCTCTCAGGCCATTTTTCCGACTGGAACGCGCGGCTATCAGATCGATGCAATTACCCGTCGTCCATTGTGGGAAACGTTACGCAACTATGGGCATGGTACCGGACATGGGGTAGGCTTTTTTCTGAATGTGCATGAAGGGCCTCAGGTGTTTAACCCGGCGGCAATCGATGTTGCGGTTGAACCTGGCATGATTACTTCAATAGAGCCTGGATTGTACCGTGTAGGCAAACATGGGATCCGTATTGAAAACTTAGTATTGACCCGTAAAGCAGGTTCTTCTGAATTTGGCGACTTTCTGGACTTTGAGACATTAACGATATGTTATATCGCAACTGATTTGATCGAGAAGTCCCTATTGGATAAGAAACATATTGCCTGGTTGAATAATTATAATCAATGGGTTTTTGATCAGTTATCGACGCATCTTAATGCGGAGGAAAAGAACTGGTTGGCAGATAAGTGCCAAGCAATTTAATCTCCATAAACTGAAGATTAAAGCGCAATAGCTTTCAAAGTCGCTGTTCTAAGCAGGCGATCTGGAGCAAGTCGACCATTCACATTGATCCAATATAAAAATGAAACCCCTCGGTATAAACACCGAGGGGTTTTGCGTTGTCTGAAGGCTTACAATCGATTATTTCAACCGATACGCTTGAATAATCTTTTTAAAAACTGCTGTATTGTTGTAGATGCCAATAAAGTTTTGTGCACCTGGGCCATAAGCAAAGACAGGTACCATAATATTGGTATGGTCATCGCTGCTGAAATTGCCTCTGACAGTTCCTTTTTTATAATTGGCATCCAATAATGATAGCCCACCCGTCTCGTGATCTGCAGTGACAATGACAAGCGTCTCACCATCTTGGTCTGCAAATTTAAGAGCTTCTCCCACAAGCCTATCAAAGTCATGCTGCTCGGTAACAACATAGGGAAGATCATTAGCATGAGCGCCATAATCAATTTGTGCGCCTTCTGCCATGATAAAAAAGCCATTGTTATTTTTAGACAAAAGCTCAATCGTTTTTGAGAGCGAAGTTTTTAACATTTCTCCCCGTCCGTCGAGCACTCTTCTTGTCGCAGATTCAGCTAGCAGTACCAGCTGTTTGCCCGATGTCGCTTTTTCAAAGTCATCTAAATTTTGCTGAAGCTGATAACCTTTTTCAGTCAGTTGCTGCATTAATGTATTATCCTTGTTTTTTACAAAGCTTTCGCGACGCGAACCCACTAAAATATCCACATGACTATTTTTGAAATCTGCTGCAATTTCCTCCGACATAGTCCGGTCGATCTGGTGCGCATAAAATGCCGCAGGAGTGGCATCTGTAATATCTCCGGCACTGATGATGCCGCTTTTGATCCCATGCTGAGCGAGTGTATCTGGAATCGAACTGATCGGTTTGCCATTGGCGTCCACACCGATGTACCTATTATTTGTTTTGTGTCCGGTAGCCAAGGCTGTCCCTCCTGCAGCAGAGTCGGTAAAATCCGAATTAGAAGCTTCTGTGCGCGAAAGACCGATATACTTCATATTGATGATATTAGATTGGCCAAAATTGGCACTTAAACCTGCCTGTATTTGGGCCAAACCCATCCCATCACCGATGAGTAAAATAACATTCTTGACCTTGCTCGTTGCACCATCATTTTTATAGGTTGGCTGATAGGGAGCGTAGGCCTTTGGATTTGCGTATTCGACTTTGGCATTGTTCAGATAGAAATTCTTGAGTGCCGTAGGGTGGTCTGTATTGATCCAGTCAACCCCCATGTGGCCAAGCTCCTTCCAGCTGTTGGGACTGTCTTTTGTCGCCCAGAAGCGAAAAGGTTTTCCCAATTTATGCGCTTTGTCTATCACAGATCTCATTTTTTCAAGGTCGGGTGGCGTAGGTGTTCCTTTACCATTCCAGACAGAATACTGCTTAATATCCTGACTGATCATCCCGATATGTTTGAGCTGTGCCGGCGTATAGTCTTTTTCTGGCCGACCATCAAAATAGATCATCGATGGATAATTTTCAAACTTTTCGGGCGGTGGGATTTCACCGCTGACGACAATTTTAATGGCGGAAGGATTTTTCTGCTGATCGAATATAGATTCGTTGCCTTTCAAATCGGCCAATAATTTAGCCAATACCTGTTCGTAGTTTTCCTTAATATCGATTACCAGCTGTAATGTTTGTTCAGGCTTAGCATAGGGCCTATTGCCATTTTCCTTGAAGAAAGTAACCAAGGGATCGATGTAAAGTTTTTTTAACGTCTTCCCTGCTTTGATTTCGCTGCTTTCATGGGCAACGTAAAGCTCTCCGTCGCGATAGAAGACGTCTGCTTCTATTGATCCCATTCCTGCATAGTAAGCCTCTAATAGTGGGATTTGCTGTTTGTAATCATTATGACTATGTCCTGCATTGGCAGTCAGTTTCTGCTGAGCAGAAACCGACTGAATGCTTAGGCCGGCAAATAGCAGCCACATGAATTTAGTGTTTTTTACCATCCTGCATTTTGTTTAATGACACCAGCACTGTTGTCGATCTCGCGTTGTGGAACAGCCCAAACATCATGTACTTGCGGATTGAAATTTCTAGCTGGCCAAATGACAGCACCGTCGAAATCGTGTAAAGGTTTGGCATAGGTCGCTTGCGCATCACCCCATCTGACCAAATCACGGTGACGGTCTGCCCATTCACCCGCAAGCTCATTGCGGCGTTCGCGTTTTAGATCCATAAGACCCATTCCGCTTTTTGCCAACAAGCCCGCTCTTTTACGGATTTTATTTAATTCAGTATCACCGGCCCCAGCACCATTTAAATTAATAGCAGCCTCAGCTTTAATCAATAATACTTCGGCATAACGCATCAAGGGTACATTGAGATCTGTTGTTCCGTTGTCGCCATTTGGATTGACGTGTGTAGGAATCGGGTTGGCGTATGAAAATGGTTCCATATACTTTTTAAACTGATAGTTTGAAGTCGCTCCACCATCTTTTGTAAATGTACGTTCTGCGCCAAAAAACTGGAATTTGTCGCCCGGTTTTAAGATGGTTGCTTCACGACGCAAGTCACCTGTTTCAAAAGAATCGTAAAGTTCTTTTGTCGGTAGATAGTAGCCCCAGCCATTGTAGATTCCCCAGGCCTTGTTGGTCAACATCACACCGGGAAGTTTGCTGCCCCAGCCAGTACCACCACCATTTGGCGTACAGACCACCGACCAGATATATTCTTTGGACCAGTTGTTGGCGGCTTTAAACACATCCACAAAATTGGTCAATAATTCATGTTTGCCCGAACTGATCACCATATCCGCGTACTTCGCCGCATTGGTATAATCCTTTTTGTACAGATATACTTTTGATAAATAGGCCCATGCTGCAGTTTTGTGCGCTTTACCGTAATCGGTATCCTTCATTTCCGAAAAATAAGGAAGGTTGTCGGCCGCTTTTAATAACAGTGAAATGATGTAATCGTAGTTTTCGTTAACGTTGTTGGCTCTGGCTACCGGAACGGAAGCATCTGTTTCAGGAGTAACAATAGGCACACCTGCCTTGTCGTTACCATAGTTTGCCGCTAATTGAAAATAAACCAGACCTGCATTGAAATAGGCATCGCCAATGATCTGTTTTTTTCGCGCTTCATCCATGCTGATATTGGGAACATGGGTAATAATATCATTGGCCCTTTTTATAATCGCATAACGCATGCTCCATTGCGATTCGGTATAACCACCGCCGATGTAATTGCGGTTGAAGTTTTTGATATTGTCGGCTTCGGGCTTGTTACGTCCCGTCACCATGTCGTCACTGGCATTAATAAACCAAAACATCCCACGACCGTAATAATCCTCTTCATTATACTTTTCGTACATCCCGGCTTCTGCTTTGATCGCGTCTTGTTCCGTTTTCCAGAAATTCTGTGCGGAGGGAGAGCCCTCTGGTGTTATATCTAACTGTTTATTGCACGATACAAAAAGCGCTACTGCTGCTATTGCAAGGTATTTTACATTTGTTTTCATCGTTTTATTTTTTTAATGGCTGATGAGTATACATCATCGGCATTTTTTTAAGATTAAAAATTGACATTTAAACCAACAATAAAGCTTCTGGCTTGTGGGTAACGTCCCACGTCAAGACCATTGTTATCCATTCCAATCTCGGGGTCGAAACCTGTATATTTCGTAATGGTGAATAAGTTATTGGCCGTTGCGTATATCCGCACTGTGCCCATCTTAAATTTATTCGCAATTGATTTTGGGAGGGTATAGCCTAATGTGACGTTACGAATGCGGAGGTAAGAACCATTTTCGATGTAAAAATCGGACGCATTAAAATTGCCATTTGCATCTGAAGTGGAAATGATGGGCACTTTACCATTTGGATTTTCTGGAGACCAGGCGTCCAAAATGCCCGTTAACTTATTGTAAGAAGGTCCGCTTGCACTATATGTTGTTCTTTTGATAGCGTTGAAAAGCTTATTGCCTTGAACACCCTGAGCAAAAATATTGAAATCAAAATCCTTATAATTTGCATTAAAGCTCAATCCATAGGAGAAATCAGGGTATGCACTGCCCGCAAAATAACGATCTTCAGAGCCGATTGAACCATTGCCATCGATGTCTACAAATTTGAAATCTCCTGCTTTTGCATTCGGCTGAATTTTTTGTCCATTGGCATTTTTGTAATTATCAGCTTCGGCCTGGCTCTGGAAGATACCATCTGTTTTGAGCACATAGTAGCTGTAGAGCGGTTGACCAACAGTAATAGAGAGCGGAGCCAATTCATTCCTGAAATTTGTAGGCACCGCTATTGTTGATAAACCCGCATCCAATTCTTTAACTTTATTGTTCAATTTGGTCAAGGTCGCATTGATGGAATAGCTAAAGTCAGCGTTTTTTGAGCTATTGTACGTCAATCCCAGCTCAATTCCTCTGTCATTGACTAAACCCGCGTTGATCGTTTGACTATTTAAACCCGCTGTGCCTGGAAGCGATCTCGTCAAGATCATTTTATTTGTTTCTTTAATAAAGTAATCGGCGACTAAGTTAAAATGGTTGAAAATTCCTAAATCTAAACCTATATTGGTCTGTTTACTTTCAGCCCAAGTCAGGTTCTTGTTCGCTAGAATAGTTTGAACATATCCTTTTTGCAAAGCCGGTGTTTGACCAAAATAGCTTTGGGTAATGGCGAGTAGCGGGTTTACAGCCGCCGGCGACAAGCTGGCAAGATTACCTAAAATACCATAACTACCGCGTAATTTTAATTGATCTAACCAAGTTGCTGATTTTAAAAACTCTTCTTTACTGATCACCCAACCTGCTGATGCAGAAGCGTAGTTTTTAAATCTATTTTCTTTTGTCAACATGGATGAACCATCTCGTCTACCAATCAACGATAGTAAATACTTGTCGTTATAACTGTAGTTTGCTCGTAAGAATAGTGATGATATTGCTGTGGCATTCAATCCGCTTTCGGAAGGTTGGGAGGTGTTGGCATTTCCTAAATAGCGATATTGTTTAGATTCATCGTCAAATCCAGATCCTGAAGCGTATAGGCTGGTACTTTTTGTTTTTTGAAAGGTATAACCACCGGTTAGGTCAAGTTGATGTTTGTCAAATGACGTTTTGTAATTTAAAACTTGCTCTGCAAGAATATCATTTGCATCATCTGCTCGTTCCACTAGACTATTGCTCA
The DNA here is from genome assembly GCF_031455655.1 of Sphingobacterium sp. 2149. Classification (NCBI taxonomy): domain Bacteria; kingdom Pseudomonadati; phylum Bacteroidota; class Sphingobacteriia; order Sphingobacteriales; family Sphingobacteriaceae; genus Sphingobacterium; species Sphingobacterium sp. 2149. The sequence goes on from NZ_JAVDTD010000016.1 coordinate 80,967, forward strand.
AAACCGGTTTACCTATTTCAGGACGTCGTGGTGTAAAACTTTTATATCTAGCGTTTGATTTAGTAATACTTAAGTTGGATCTGAATGTTAAGCCTTTTGCCAATTGGATGCTAGCATAAGGGTTGACAACAAGGACATTGACTGGATTGTTGATGTCGATGCGCATCAGTTCGGCAACAGGATTAATGATGTCACCGTAATCGCCCGGAAATGGACCCGGTAGACCAGCAAAGCTTCCATCTGCATTGTAAGGAGTTCCATTAGTTGGATAATAGATGGCAGACAATAGTGCTCCTGTATAATCGCTGCTCGTGTTCGCACCATTTCCATTGGTACTGCTGTAGGATAAATTTTCACCTACTTTTAACCATGGTGTGATTTGATGTTCTGAGTTTATCCGGAAATTATAGCGCTTGGTTTTGGTATTCAATACGATACCTTCGGCGTTGCGGTAATTAAAACTCAGGTAAAAGTTAGACTTTTCGCTACCGCCATTAATTGCAGCATTGTAATCCTGTAGTGTAGCATTTCTAAAAACTTCATCCATCCAGTTTGTTTTGGTCACTAGACCCTCTGGGTATTTCGTTGGATCAAAAGCAGGAAGGATGGTCGTTCCACCATTTTTAGCAGCTGTTGCAGCTACTTGTGCCCGTTGTTCGGCATTTAGCGGTTGTAATTTTCGCCAAGCACTTTGTTGCCCTAACTTGGCATCAACGCTAATTTGCATCTGTCCTTTATTTCCTTTTTTAGTGGTGATCAATACCACACCACCAGAAGCTCTGGCACCGTAGATTGCTGCCGATGCATCTTTAAGGACCGAAATAGATTCGATATCGTTCGGATTGAGCTGTGGGGTGCCTAGGAAAATTGAACCGTCAATAACGTAGAGTACACTCTCGCCATTGATACCACCGGCACCTCTGATATTGATACGTGGCGTTGAAGTTGGGTCACCACCTTCATTCGTAACAATAACACCTGGTGATTTACCGGCCAATACTTCGCCAACACTGTTGACAGATCTAGACGATAATTTGTCAAGTGATACCAAGCTGACAGCACCTGTTAATGTTTCTTTTTTCTGCGTTCCATACCCTACGACAACAACTTCGGATAAGGTGGAACGTTCTTCGCTCAGCGTTACATTTATAACTTCATTTTCAGCAACAGAAACATCTTTAGAATGGAATCCGACCATCGAAAAGGAAAGTACGGCTTGCGGTCCTGCTTCGATTCGAAATGCTCCTTTTGCATCTGTTGTGGTTCCAGTCTGCGTACCTACTACTTTTACTGATACACCTGCTATGGCAGCTCCCAGTGTATCTCTTACAAAACCTGTGACGATCCGATCTGCTTTGATGTTTCCTTTCGTGTTCAGGATCACATAGTCCTCTTTTTCTACCGCACTGATTCCAAGTTTATTCAGGAGAGAACGAACGGGTTCAGTTTTAAAACTGCCGCTTAAGACTGTATTCCGTTCTTGCAATAGATCAGGGTTGTAAACAAAATGAAGACCCGAAAGACTTTCGATTTTGTGAAGGATCACATCGAGTTTCTCGCCCTTGCTTATGTTGATGTTTACGCTGCTTTTGTCCAAACGTTGGGCCAGGCTTGGGGAGGCCATCAATGAACTGCAGAATACTGAAGTAATCGAAAATGCGATGCAGGGATACTTCATAATCCGATAAAAAGAGAATGCTCTCTTGAATGCAGGTGTTTTCATTTTTTTGTGATAATTAGGTAATGAATTACGCATGGTGACTAAGATGTTTTAGGTAAATTTTTAAACATTATTTGTAGACTTTAAATATTTTATCTTGCTCTATCGTACTGTATTTAAGGTGGTGTAGACTACAGATGATATCCAGTATTTCTGCCGGATCTTGTGTGCTATTAAATGTGGCTGTTGTTTTTAGCGCTGAAAGCGATGTGTCTTTTAAGATAATTTCAATGTTGTAGATATATTCCAGTCTTTTTGCCACCTCTTTGAGACTTGTTCCATCAAACGCAATGGCGACGGCTGTATTTTTTTCTACTACGCTACGGGAAGATTGTGCAGTTTGTTTGCTATATCGTAAACTTTGGTTTTTGGTTAATATACCCAAGGTCTTATCTTGTTGCTGTACAGCAACCTTACCTGTAGCAACAGTGACTTCGACTTGGTCGGAAGCCTGATAGGCTTTTATCCGAAAAGAGGTTCCCAATACTTTAACCGCTAGCTTGGATGCAAGCTGTACCTGAAATGGGCGCTGCTCGTCGTGGGCAATATCAAAGAAGGCTTCCCCTTCAGTCAGTGCTATTTCACGGATATTTCCCTCGAATTTACTTGGATAGCTGATTTTTGAAGAGGGTTCCAGGTTAATTATCGAACCATCTGCCAATACAATCTTTTTATGTTCATCTGCAAGGGTCGTCGTGACGAGCTGTGTAGAGGCTGCGATAGGTTGATTGTTCACTGTCCAATAAACGAGTCCTGCCGAAACAATCATTAAAATAGTAGCTGCAATTTTGAAAAGGGAAGAATAGCGCAGCGAAAGCCGTTTACTTTTATTTTCTGAAGTGGCTGATTGGATGTTGCTCAGCAATTGCTGACGCAGTGCGGTTTTGCGTTCCTGCGGGATTTTTTTGTCAGTATTATCCAGTTGAGCATACCAATCTTCAACTTGTCTGATTTCAGCGGCGGTAGCCTCTCCATTTAAATACCTTTGCAGTAATTGCTTTGCTTTTTCTTCTGTCATTTGAATACATGTCACTTCAAATGGGAGATGGTACTAGCTGAAAATGTTAGGAGTATATGAATTTATTGTTAACTAATGAAAAAAGATCGAAAGGCTAGTTAAGAAAGACTTTTTTTGAGCAGTTTCATAGCTGAGGTAAGCTGGTTTTTAACAGTTTGTACGGAGACATTCAGCTCGCTGGCAATTTCTTTGATCGATTTTTCTTGCTTTCGGCGCATGGTGACGACCAATCGCATACGTTCGGGAAGTTGCGTTAAAGCTTCTTCAACTTTTTGCTGTGCATCTTTAAGGATCAGCAGGTCATCGGCTGAATCTGCATATTGCTGGTTCATTAAAGATGCTAGTTCGGCTTTATGACCACCTTTAACCGTCGTACTCCGAAAATGGTTGATGACTTTAAATTTTACTGCACCATGCAGATAGGCTGCCAAACCGCCAGATATGATGACTTGTTCACGATTTTCCCACAAGGAGATAAAAATTTCCTGAGTGATGTCTTGAGCGACATTTTCGTCACCTATTTTCTTAAAAGCGGCATCAAATATGGCTTCCCAGTACAAATTAAAAATCTGTTCCATGGCAAAGTGATCACCCTGCTTCAATGATGCTATCAGTAATTCGCTCACAAGATCAGTTTTAGTTGGACAAAGCTACTAACTCAGTATTCCTTTAAGGTTAATAAATCTTAAAGCATATATGTTGTCTGGTATAAATTGATCTTGGTAATTTTTGCTGAGATTGAGCGGTATATTTTTATTCTTTATATTCCTTGCCCGTAGCAATGTCAATAAAATAGCCTTCGTCCCGATTGCGCTCATTTTTATGTTGTACCCACCCGTTGGGATTGATGGTCATGTAGCTTTTGTTGCCGATTCGTTGTTTTGTCTTGTTGTTGTATAAAGTACAGCGACCATCTTTATGGTCCTGTAATGCAAAGATTTGTCGTTTACCATCTAAGGTTTCGATATGTTCGAAATCGGGGTTTATATCCCAAGTCTTTGTACTTGAATTCCATAGGCCTTTTGTGGGTTCTAGATCACCTCGTTTTACATCAATTAAATAAAGATCTTCTGATGAATCGACATATTTTATTTTTCCGGTCTTCCAATTCTTTTTCATGGCATTCGAGGTGAGTAACATGTGTTTGTCTGGCCAGACCAAATTACCCACCTGATCCAGGATATAGAAATTCGGGGCTTTGATGGTGTCTAATAAGTTGCCATCTTTATCCATATATAGCCAATCATAAGCCCAGATCGCATGATCGTAGTTAAATCTGCCTAGAATAAAATAGGGCGAATTAGTCACCGAATAAACTAAGGATATTTCTTTTAGAAAGGCAATCTGTGTCGTATTGGCTTGTCTAATTTGTTGTGGAAAAGCTTTGTCGTATTGTGGAAAGGCATATATGCTACCTGTATTATTGTCTTTTAGTAGTTTTGGGATTGCTGGACTGTAGCGCTCCTGATTGATGGAATCGAGCTGTATAATCTTATTTTTCCAAAGTAGGTCTATTTTGTCTATGCCAGTCAAAGCAGATAAAACCGGTTTCTTGCTTTGGACATCATGGATAGCAAAACTGTTTGTTGATGCTGGAATATAACGTCCGTTTTCCAAGGGCACTTCAATGTGTTCTTCTATTTTCTTAAGTTTTTGATCTTTTAGTAGATATAGGTTTCCATTGAGGATCAGATGCTTATCGTCTAAGGGGTAAGCCGCAAGATTATATTCGTTTTCATCGTAAGGAATGTCTTTCTTTAACAGAACCTGATTACTTTCCAATACCCGTATTTCTAGTTTTACATAGGTGCCTGTTTTCTTGATATAGCTGCTTAGGATATTCCAGTCCCACTTCCAAAAGGGTAAATTCTTTTCATATTCCTGGCGTTTCATTACGAGAGTCAGCTGTTCGAGCTCTAAGAGCTGTAAATCTGCGTCGGAATAATGTTCGATAAATTCACCTTTGCTGTTAATGATCCCCGTTTGATCCTTTTCATTGGCTACCAGTGCATATCCTGTGGACGTGAAAGGCTGAGCCCAATGGAACTCTTGGGATAGCTTCTTATGGAATGCGCTGTCGACATAGACAAACTGCTTGTTTTTGGTTTGATAGGGAATCCATTTAACCCGGTCATTTTTTGTGATTATGGCGGATTCCTGTGCACATGCTGTGATACATAGCATAGCTGTTATACTTAGCAATAATGATTTGATCATCCTTTTTTTTCTATAAATTGGACCTACTTGTTTGCAGCTCGCATGTTATTGCAATTGCTCTCGTTGATCGAGCCGAATGCGAATCGTACACGCGCTGAAACGCGTTGGTTTCGAAGCTAAAGTAGTGGAAAACAAGCTTTAGAAAAATAGCCGATTTCAGTGATTATCTTGGCGGCAATCAGGGAAGATTTAGTGTAATGAAAGTGAAATAGAATACCGCATATTGTAAGTTATAGCCTGTTGGCGTGTAATATTGACCGTTCATTGGACAGATGATATCGGGAAGGAGCAGCGCTAATTTTGGGGTTGAGCCGATTAAATTGGTTAATCGGCTCAAATTTTGCTTATTGTTGAGCCGATTAGTGTGATCACTTTTTAGTAACCGGAACCAAAATAACCTCCCCTTTGTCGGTTTGGTACCAGTATTTGTTGCCTAGGTCATCTTCGAAATCATGGTTTACTCGCGACTTATCAACCTTTCTGAAGCTTTTTACATCAGGGCCATTGAATATTTTATTTCCAATGAAAATGTGGTTCGCGTCTTTTGCTACAGCGAACTTGAGAACCTCGAAGGTTTTCGGATCTGCTTCAGCAAATAATCGTTGCTCGTAATAGACATGATTTTTGTCGCGCGACCAAAGGACTTTTCCATTTGCCCCTTCCAATAGCTCGAAACTTTCGGCATCGACCGCTGCATATTCAAATTGCTTACCCGAGATAATCACCAATTGGTCAATGATTACTGTCTTATCATTAAGGAATTTTATGTTGTTTGACGAGGGAAGTTCGATCTCCAGTATACCGATGTTTTGATAAGGCTCGTAGTAGAGCAGTATTCGGTCATTCAGTAGTAGATAGGCTATATTGAGAGACTTAACGTTCTCTGTTTTATAGTGGAGCGGAAGAATCGCTTTGTCTGTTACTACGAAAAGCTGATTTTTATCTTTTACAAAATTACTGTTAACTACGTTGAATGAAGCATAGTCGACGTTCAGCGGTTGATACCTATAAAAGTAATGTGCTTTATCTTTAGCTAGTGCTGGAAGTTTATGATATAACGTTTTATAAGTCGCAGGATCGGCACCTTCGATAATGGTGAGCTGATTTTGGCTACAAGATGAAGTAGCCGAAGCAAAACCTTCAAACTTGAATACATGCTCCTGATCGATTGGAATGTTGTTTTTCAGTTGAAAGGTCTTTACATCGACCAGCTCTTGCGGGCACCCCATAAAATAGACGCGATCTTTATCGCGGGCATAGACCTCTTTGATCACAGCAAAACTTGCCAGATCTGCAACCATCTTTCTCGAGCCTCGTTCAAAGCCGTTTCCGCCCGGTATAAAATAAATCGCACCGCTCTTTTTGTAGTAATCTTCAGACAAAGGACTCACTTGCTCTTTGCAGGAAAAGAGCAGACCTATCAAAGCACTTATTATTCCCATTTTTAAGATATTTTTCATACTCGCCAACGTTATACCTTATCGCAATTATTGATTATTCATTGATGTAACGCACCGCAAAATCGATCCAGTCTGAAATGGATTCATCCATATAGATATCGGGCTGTATACCTATATTGTCAATCGGATATTGCGGTAAACGGGTAGATCGGTAGGTCGGCAAAAGGAGCTGGTAGTTGTCGCAACCAAATTTGAATTCACGTATAGAGCCATAGTCAAGGGCGCCCATGCTCGGGGTTCCCATGATTTTTACTTTTTTGCTCTGGCGGGAACTGAATAAAAAATTCTCTGCTGAACTGGCTACGTTTCTATTGGCTAGGATAATGACCTGCTGCGGACTTTTTTTATTAATAGCAATCGTATCTATGATTACCTTCTTGTCACCATACAGTACAAATTTTCCGATATTCTCCCTGTATTCCCGAAGATCTTCGTCAATTCTTTTTACTTCATTCAGAGAATCCTGCTTGATATTCTTGATGGCATAATCACGCAAACCATTGATTAAGGTCTGTGTCGCAAAAAACTCAACACTCATAATTCGGATGGGATTAGTTAAGATGTAAGGCAACAGCGGCTGGTATACATCGTCCGTTCCACCACCGTTGTTTCGTACATCTATAATAAGTCCTTTACTGCTTTCGATCTTTTCTTTGTTTTTTTCGATCAGCTCTTTGAAAGGGGCTATGTTTTCGTACCCGAAGCTTGAGATCTTAATATAAAATATATCGGGACTGATCGATTTTGAACTTATTTCCTCTTCTGGTTCTACCTTTGGGTTTTCGGTACTTGTCTGTGGAGCATTTTTCTTTTTGGAAAGATCATCTAAGACAATGTGTTCATCGTGGAAGAAGTCAAGATATTCCTGCAAAAGTTGCATGCAGGTCCAATTTGAAACCAGCAAGCTTTTCTTTGTCAATATATTTTTTTTAACTTGGTACAGGTCCTTATTCTGCTTGGTTTTTTCTGGAAAACCGGGGTACTCGCTCTCTATTTTTACAATTAATTGCTTAAGTGCCTGTGAGCAGTTGCAGGTGGTTTGACCATATATTGGTCGAACAAAGAAAACAAGACAAAAGATGAGGAATAATTTGGTATTGGTCATGGATATTGTTGTTAAAATTAATGCAATTTAAGAAATAGCGTATTTTCTGATAGCTTAAAAATTGAATAGCCTAAAAATAATAGAAATATATAATTGGTTCGTGAGTTGTTTACAATTCGCAGCATAAATTTATAATTTGTAAAAGCTAGAAATAAATGGTCATCTGTCTATGTACAGGCTGGTATCCTTTATTTAAAATTTTAATGATAAATAATATTTTGATTTGGTTTTGTTTATTTATATATTTGTATATATAAACTATATTAATGTATTCTATTTTGTTTTTCTTTTAATGGGAAAACAAAGTGTTTTCTCTGTCTATATTGCCAGCGACGGTGAAACACTTTTTCGCTAAATGAATGATTTGAATACATGTTGATTTAAATGCTGGTATTTCCTGAAAAGCCAAGGGGCGAACGTCTATATGTAGTAATGTGTTAACCCCTCTTTAGTCTCCTTGGTTGTAATACTGTTTTTTTACAATAAAGTATTGATTATTTGCAATAATGATCTGTAACAGTCTGATCTGTTGGAGTAATTTATTGTGCCAAATTTTTAATCTTAAATCATTTAGTATGGAAATTAATAGCCAATTAATTATCGATCGGCTTTCTCAGCGTATGGATCTCGATCGTGCCTATCTTTTTAAATATCAGTTTCTCGGTCAGGATCATTATCATTTGCTTCTTGCGCTCAAGCATGTGAGCGGGCTTTCACCGAAGGTATTAAAGCCTATTGTGGAATTATGTTTAATGGACCAGAAGAATATTTCCTTTGAGCTGGTTCCAATTGCTGAAATGCTCAGTAAAGTCAAAGTGGGTAGTCTGTATTATTCCTATGCCTCCCTACCTGAAAATACTGTTCATCAGGCTAGTAACAAAAAGAACCCACCCCTTCAGGCGAAAGAACTAAAAAGTGTTCTAGAAATAGCTGATGAATATTACCAGAAGCTCTTGCCTATTTCAGCGGGATTCCTACAGGGGGCTGAAACATTTGGTCAACAGGGCAACTATCAAAGGGCTATATTTATGTTACATCAAAGTATGGAAAACCACTTGCGTTTTTTACAGCTAATGATTGACGGAAAAGCCAATAATGTACATCATGTTAATAACAGAATTAAAAGCGTCAATGAGCATTTTTCCATGTTAAGGGAGTCCCTTGTCGGAAAGGATGAGGAAGAAAAGAAACGTTTTAGATTATTGGACAGTGCCTTTGATGCGGTGAAACAAAACAAGGATCTCGAAATCTCCGCCTTTGATGCCTCCTGGCTTTATGAGCATTGCAAGTTTGTTCTTCATACGATTGAACAGCTGTACTTGAGTTTTATGGAAGGCCTTAAAACGGGCTATGAAAAATTGTTGGCAAAAGAGCAACAAAAAGTCGTAAATAAAAACGTCGAAGTTGTAGCAGGTAATCTGGGGGCGAAGGAGACTACATTATCGAGTACTACGGCCTCGCAGTTTCATGCATTTCCTTGGCCGGAGCGGTATGAGACAGATATACTTCATGTGCTGGCTCAAATTCGTCAGGAGAATAATCCCGAACAAATGATGCTGCTCAATTATTACGTCAGCGATGCACATGGGAAAGGACTTTTTCATTTTCCTGCGGTGGAAAATGAAAAGGCAGAAATATACCTTGCAGTAATAAAAAAGAAAATAGGTCACTGTCATTTTCGAAAAATCGTTTATGGTAGAGTTACTGCAATTGTAGCTTTTATGAGTACAGATTTCCTGGCAACAAAACTGGATCTAGGCAGCCGTTTCTCACATACCATCTGGAATGAATCTGTTGTTGTTTACCGTCGTCCGAGTTATAAACCGAGGTATTCCGTTTCTCCGATCAATTGGCATGATACATTGTTTAAGACATCTATTTCATGGACACGCAATTCAAAACTCATGCAGGATCTGCTGGGTGTATTTGCTTTTGAAGGACTTGCTAGTCCACAATTGGCTGTATTATTTTTAAATCAATTGACATCAATTGGACTATACAGTTACCTCTACCTACGGGTCGGTTATGCCCCAATGAATGTGACTATAGCCGATCTGGTGGACTGGACCTGTATCTGTGATAAAAAGGTGAAAGAATTTTTTACAATAAGAAGTGAGGTGGAGGAAATATTGAATGCAGAGCTGTTAAAACACATGAAAGGGCGGGTCTATGAGCTTCCTGCACAATTGGCTCAGCTTGATATGGACTACTTTAAGTCAAAAGCGAAGGAAATTACGGATTTCTTTGTCGATCTCTGCGATCAGAGCATACGGTATATGGAGTTGAAATCGGAGGTTAAGTCCAATAAACAATAAAGGAGGATTTATGGAAAATAGTGTTGAAAATCTGGAGTTAGTAACAGATGTTGTTCCGATTATACCTGACAAAGAGAAGAATAGCTTTATTATTCCTTGGGAAAACCAAGAGGATCTTTATATTTCATCAGACTACTTTCTTAAGCGCTATAAAGGAGAAATACCACTGACGGATTTTCAGCTTTATAGTTACAGCGTTAGGATAATCAAAGTCAACAAGTTTAAATGGCCATTTTCTCTAAGAAGAGACGGAAATTATAAAAACAAAAATCTCAAAATTGATCTCGAGATCCGAGAAATCGGATTGAAGGTTAAGTGCGATTGTAAAAAGCGTCATGATAGTCTGTGTGATTATGTAATTATTGGACTTTATCGTAAGTTTTTAGTCAGTAATAAATTCTTACATGATTTATATGCAAAAGATATTGCCATCCTACCCGAAAGTCAGCATAAGTACTTTCAATTGGGTATTTCTAGGCTATATTACCGCAAGGACAAGGTTTGTATTGAAAATCATAATCAATTTGGTCAGGTATATAATTATTTCGACCACCAGGAGCTTGAATCGGAATTGCTAGATGCAGCATCTGAAAACCGATGGATGGAACAGCATGAGGCGCCTTTTCCGAATTTTATGTATGTTATTCCTAGAGAGCGTCAGGTGGACGGACTACCCTTTTTAATACCTTTTGAAATAAACAGTAAGATAAATTATTTAGGAGAATTTGGTAATAAGTTGGCGAATTTTGCTGATAGTGATGTTTTAAAAATCGATTTATGTCGTAAGATTTTAGCTTTTTCCAAAAGTCCACAAAGACAATTAGGGGATAGGGAAAAAGATGAGATGCGAAATGACGCTGATCGTGTGGAGAAGGATATTATCATCAGTGCTTGGCGTAAACTTTTGGAAGGAAAATCGGATCAAAGATTACGTGTTGCTTTTGTCGATAGAAATAATTTTAAAACTACAATTGAAAACTTCAAATATCCATCCAAATATCGTACAACGTATCGGAATGTGATTTTGGCGGGCGATGATCTTAGTCTGAAATTTCATTTGAAAGAAGGCAGCGATCACCTGCTTCTATCGTTAATTCTTGTCTACAAAGGAGAGGAGTTGAAAGACTATACATCCGAATGTCGGTCCAATTTCTTCTTTATCAATCTAAATGAAGACGAGTGTCTTTTTGTTGATAATCTTCAAAAGGAGTTTCTATTACGTTTCTTTTACAGTATTTCTACTAAAATAACGGTGTTAAAGCGGGACTATGAAGACTTCTTTACGCGTATGTTGATTCCATTGTCAACATCCTTTCACATAGACCTTGAACCTTTAAACAAGGATACAGTTTTTATTTTTAATACCGCTCATCATGTGCCTCAATTTAAGGTTGTGGTGGAGAAAGACGACGATGATCATTTAAATTTCGAATTGAAAGCTACGCTGAGTGAAAAGGAAGAATATGTAATTCCATATGGAGGAAACTTGATTTTAAAACCGGAAAATGGAACCTGCCTGTATACTGAGCGAGATCTTGTTGGCGAGCATGAGTTTAATACCTTTATTGAAGCTCAGTTGCCAAATTTGAAAAGCTGCACCAATAGAATGGTTAAGCGCTTGGAATGGCAGGCGCATAGCAACAGAAATAGACTGTATGAATTTATAAAAAAATGTAAGAGCAAGGGGTACAAAACTATTCTGAACAATATTTCAAAGGGAGCTTATTTGCTGCCACACCAACTGAAATGGGAAGTATTGGATATTCGTCAGGACAATAATGTATTTTCCATTTACATGATTTTCAAATTTGGAACAACGACCTATTTACCGGGAGAGTTTGAAGAAAAGATCATAAACGACTACAGTAGCATCCAATTGGCAGATAAATCTTTCGGATATATTAAAGCCTCAGATAAAGCATTATTTGATGTCCTGTTTAAGTATGCGCTGGTTGAAACCGACTGTCTTAAACTCACTTCAGCCCAATTGCTATCTTTCCAAACACGGCTGGATCGAATTGATCCCCGTATTATTCAAAATAGCCTAGCTGAACGTCGAAAGAAACTGTTGGATACGGATGAAATAGCCCTGTTGGATGTTCCGAAAGAGATCCAGGCAGAGTTGCGCCCTTACCAACAGGCAGGATTTAGCTGGATGGTATTCTTAAGCGATTTTCAATGGGGCGGTATCTTGGCTGATGATATGGGATTAGGGAAAACCTTACAGGCAATAACGCTTTTGGAATATTTCTATCAAAATAATCCAAAAGCAGCCCCCTCAATTATTATTGTACCCAATTCCCTGCTATTCAATTGGCTGGCAGAATTTAAGAAATTTTCCCCAAATCGTCGGACAGCTATTTATCATGGACAAAAAAGGAGGGAAATCACAGAAATAGAGAACGAATCCATCTTGATTACGACCTATGGAACAGTTATGATGGAGCTTGATTTTCTTAAATCCCAGTCCTTTAGTTACATGATTTTAGATGAGTCGCAGGCGATAAAAAATCGTAATTCAAAAAGATTTAGATCGCTCACTGAGCTAAAATCCTGCTATCGCATAGCGATGACAGGAACACCTATTGAAAATGGCGTGGAGGATATCTATGCACAAATGAGTATGGTCAACCCGGGTTTTTTTGGAACTTATGGCAATTTTAATAATACCTATCGGGGGATCAAAGATGAAAATACAGCGCAAGAAACTGTCCTTGGCCTCCAAAAGATGATCCAACCTTTTGTCCTTCGGCGTACAAAAAAACAGGTTGCTTTGGACCTTCCTGAAAAGACCGAAACAATTCTGTATATGGATATGCTTCCGGAGCAAAGAAAGATATACGATAAGGTCAGAAAGATATTCAAGGGGGAGATTGAAAGTAATCTGAATAGCGCTGACTCCACGAAATCCAAATTTTTGGCGATTGAGGCCCTGCAAAAACTACGGCAGCTTTGCAACTCGCCCATTCTGATGAAAGATGGCGGCTTCGGTCATGAATCTATTAAATTGGATTTTATTGATGAGATCATGGATGAAGTAGCTCCAAATCATAAGATTCTTCTCTTTTCGGCGTATACTTCCATGCTTAAGCTGGTGGCTCAACGAATCGAAAATAAGGGAATAGCTTATGTCTACCTTGATGGTAAGATGAATCAAGATCAGCGGCAAAATGCGGTCGAAAGATTTCAGAACGAGGACGAATGCCGTGTGTTTCTCATTAGCCTTAAAGCGGGAGGAACCGGCTTAAATCTAACGGCTGCCGACTATGTCTATATTTTAGACCCCTGGTGGAATCCTGCTGCCGAAGCACAGGCGATAGATCGTTGTTATCGAATAGGGCAAGAAAAGCATGTGATGGCTTATAAGATTGTTTGTCGGGATTCCGTTGAGGAGCACATCTTAGCCCTTCAAGAAAGTAAAAAACGAATATCCGAAGGACTGATTTTAGATGAGGCTAATCTAATGAAATCGATCAGTAAAGATGAGCTGCTTAAATTATTTGAATAACCAATTGTACACTATAATGATCAAAAAAGTATCTCCACAAAAAGCATCCTATGGGGGAATGATGTATTCGCACGACTTTCAACTATGGTACACCTATCTAAAACGGAGGATAGAAAAGGGCTGGAGACCTGAAGAACTGTCGTTCTTGGTTGGTAGACCTGATCACGCGTATTTAGACTTTGAAAAAATGTATCAGGTGCGAAGTTTTTTGGCTCAGGAATCGATCTCACTGGATCGAATATACATGAGCTCATGCATTGAACCGATGGAATTCCATCGCGAAAGATATGAAGCTACCGAAGAACGTCTCGTCCGTCTTCATATTGAAGAGGACGAGGTCAGGTGGCATTATTCTATCGAAATTCCTTGGCAGTTTGTCTCGCAAAAAAAGTCTTCAATTGCATTGCAATTTGAGGAATGGAAAGCTGAAAAAGATATCCAACATGAATCGGATGCGATGTTACATGTACGCCAAAAGATTGAAGGGCTATTGGATCTGGAATTCTTTGTGCATGGTGCAGCTCCTTGGCAACTGTTTCGGAAAGTTAAGGAAACGGGACAGGTTCATCTCCAGATTTATCCAAGGCATTTGAAAAATGTGCTGTATGGACTCATTCAGCAAAACAGGTTGGTCGTCAGAAATGTGGAAGGAAGGTATTCTTTTTATCCGGTCGATAGAAAGGAGGAGCATGCAAAATTTAATTAATGATATTGGCAGAGAGAGATTTCGTGCAGAATTTTCTATGTACTATGCGGGGATTATTTATCTCCTGATATTAAATCGGATCAGCTTCGGATTTACTCGTGAAGAAATGGCTTTCTTAATGGGACAAAAGGAAACCTACGTTAAGGAAATGGAAGAACTCAAAATACCGGCCGGAAATCTTGAAGTTATGGTCCACCTGAATTGGGTTTTCAACATTAGGAAAGTAGATATCAGTAAATTTGATAATAAAATCAGCTATCAGTTTGAGTTCTCGATTTGGGAAGAAAAAGGTATCCGCCACTACCAAATGGAATATTTTATCAATGCCGTAGAAACCATAACTTTTTTCCAGTTAATGGAAGAAATCAGCCCCGAAGATCCAGCACAAGTTGAACAGTATACAAGTGATTGCATGGCCGTGGAACTCCTTTTGGATAAGCTTATCCAAAAAGATTGTTTTAAGAAATACAGAACGCCGCTTGAACTTTGGCGCTATACGGAAAAATACCTGGAAGAAAATATCCGCGTGAAAAGCTTGATGCGGGAACTGGTGGTGTTGGTAGGAAAGAAGGGAAGCGCACCGCTGCGGAAAACTAAAGCCAAAAGTTTTGGCTTCCGCTATATTGAACATAAATAAAAAAAATATGGAAGATATTACTGGAGTACCTTTAGAGGTACCGCGAAATTTTCGGTTAATATGCGAGCTTTTTGGCATCGCTGCACCAGCTTTTATTCAATTGTTTCTAGATCATTACTCTTTTATAGATCAAAATTTTACAGATAATTCAAGCTACAATATTGCCACTAGAGCCGTACGTTATGTCAACGATAAAATTCCTAAAGTCGATAATCCTTTAAAAATTGAATTCGAAAAGAACGAAAAGGAAATGGTGGTGAAATTATTGCGACGTCAGGTAAAATTGGCAATCAATAGAAATTATAGCACGGGCGAGCGCAGAAATAAAGGCCGTATGATCACTGCACAGATCTATGACCTTTTTGCTACAAAAGTGCGGCTTAAAGACCGCATCTATTTAAACGAAAACATATCCTTTAAATTGAGTAAGGGTTTTCTGCTGACTTGCCTGATAAATGGTGTTCATCCAGCGCATTATATCAACACCATGATGCAACAGGTATCTACACCCGACTTTTTAGCAACAATGCACTTGGATAAAGCTACCTATAATCCAGTTTTGGGACTTATTCATCGTGTCCATGATGGTTATGGAGATCTTATTGATTGGGAATATCGCCATACGCCTTTTTTTAAACGATTTATTATGGATTTACAGGAACTCAATAAACGCTATTTTTTTTATCGCGACCTCGATAAAAGAATAGCGCTGTATGAGGCCTGGCTCGATCGTATTTTGGAATCTAAAGATGAAGAGTTTGAGTTATAAATGAATTGTGGAAAGCTACTTGTCTTTTTATAAAGGAGGACTTGCATCAAAGTGGTTAGACAGGTACGATATGGATGAAGCCATTAATGACTTTTTAAATGAATAAATATGAAAACATTAGAAAATATTAAATTAACGCCAGCATTTAAGCAATTTTGCGACCTGTTCAATTTCACACCGGAAGAAGTTGTACAGGAATTTATTGATAAGATTGACATTGCTGAGTATATGTGTGATCCAATACACCCCGACCGTTGGGCTAATGTATTTGCGATGGAATATTTGATCCAATATACGCAGTCCGAAAATAGTATCGTTGAATATGGGGAATTTGCAGAAGAGTGGGTGAAAATGATGGAGACGAATGAGGGGGGAGACCTTGTCGGAAAAACAAGATCGCTATTGGATGCTTGGCATAAAAGAGTTTTAGAGGACCGCATCCATCTTATCATGAAAGGAGATGAAGGGAAGGATATAGTATAACGCTATGTTAAGTTTGATCAACCTTGTAAAATACGACGATCAAAATGTGTAGAACGAGCTAGTCAATACCAAGGTACCTATAGTGATTATAACATGCAATCAAAATGAATTGCTATATTTAATCATGCACGCAAAACCTGAACAACATAAAACATCAATAGTACCAGCATTATTCAAAGTGCTTGTTGGTACTATTGGTGTTTTTGCTATTATGACAGTTTGTTTCTATCAGAATGAACTGGATGTCGATGGCAATTTAACAGTAGGGTTTCCATGGATATTCTATAGGGAGGGAAGCGGCTATAGCCCTGATCTTAATGAGCAGGTCGGATACCATGAGTTTGAACCTCTAAATTTGATCGGCAATATTCTTTTTGCGGCTACTTTATATCTTCTGATTTTATGGATTTATAGTTTTGTTAGCAGGAAGCCTAAGCAATAAATGCTAGGTGTATTGTTATCCTTTTGTTAAGCTTTCGTAGTTTGCTAACCCGGTTTAGTTAAAAACTGTTAATGTTTTATTGACCCTGCCTTCATATAGCATTTGTAATCTTGTACCCATAAATCAAATGCGCTACTTATGAAATTTAAAGCCGACAATGTCTTTTGTTTGTTATGTGCTATCGCAGCAAGCTCACCAGCTGTTCAAGCCAAACCACTCACACTAACCTCATCGCAATTTACGCATGTACAGGGAATCGTAAAAGGTCGTGTCGTCGACGCCCAAGGACGTGCTGTAGCTGGAGCAACCGTCCAAAATTTGAAAAGTAAAAGATCTGTTCAGTCTGACGAAAAAGGAAATTTTCAGATCGAAGCCGAAATGGGCGACAACCTAAGTATTTCCTTTATTGGGTATAGCAGACTTGTGCAAGCTGTTACCCAATCCAATGGGCAGATATTTTCCTTACAGACCGATGAAAACACACTGGAAGAGGTGACCATCTCTATCGGATATCAGCGAATCAGAAAGTCGGATGTTACTGGCGCGATCGCTAGCGTTAAGGCCGAGGAACTCAATTTGAGCGCACCAAAGTTATCCCAGGCGTTGGTTGGTAAGGTAGCAGGTGTACAAGTCATGCAGACAAGTGGTGCCCCATACGATGGTACCAAAATGCGTGTCCGCGGTATGGGATCGATCAACGCTGGTTCGGATCCACTGTACGTTATTGATGGCTATCCTGCAGGAAACAATTTGAATATCAACCCCAATGATATTGAATCTATCGATGTGCTAAAGGATGCTGCTTCTGCAGCCATCTATGGCTCGCGTGGCGCCGGCGGTGTTGTATTGATCACAACCAAGCGTGGCAAGGAAGGTAAAAGTAATGTAGACTACGAAGTATTGGGTGGCTTTGGTCAGCTTTCCAAGAAAATTGATGTTCTAAATTCAGAACAGTTTATTGATCTGCTGATTGATGGTCGTAACAATTCCTATAGAGACCTGTTGGCCACGAAAGGGATCGGCTGGAGCGACAGTAGGCGCTTTGATGATAATAAAACACGTATCGCCAATGTTGGAAATGCTGGCTCAGTAAGTATTCCTGAAGATTACTATGACTTTGCGTCTGGTACAGCAAAAAAAGCGAAATACGATACGGATTGGCAGGATGCGCTATACCGTAATGCACCTTTCCAACGTCATAATCTCTCTACATATGGCGGTAACGAAAAAAATCGCTATTTCCTAAGTGGATCTTATCAGAATCAGCAGGGTATCATGCTTGGTACGGATCAGAAAGTCTTTAATTTCCGGGCCAATATCGATAGCAAAGTGAGTAAAAGACTGACCGTTGGCGCTAATGTATCGTTCACGTATAACGACAATAATGAGGTAACTACCGGACGTTACGATAGAAGTCCATCCATGGCGGCTTTGATCTATCTGCCGACGTTACCTGTTTATAATGAAGATGGGACTTATGCTAAATATCTGATGGCCGATCTTTCTGCCAATAATTATGGTATCCAGAATCCAGAAAACCCATTGGCTTATGTCACTGAGATTAAAAATAACCGTCGTGGAAAGCGTGGTTTATACAATGCTTTTGCTGATTTTTCCATTATCGATGGCCTAAATCTCAAAGTAAACGGTGGACTGTCTACTTATGACGAGAAGTATAATTATTTCCGTCCGACAAGTATATCCGATGGAAACAACAAACCGTTTTCACCGCAGGCAATTTCTGCGGCCTATGCAGATGCCAAGACAAAAAGTGAATTGGACAAATTGCTGGAAACAACGTTAAACTACAACAAAACCTTTGGTGGTAAACACCAGGTATCCGCATTATTAGGTTATTCGGCTCAACGAACAGATTACGATTATCAAGGTGTGAGAGCCAACGGTTTTAATAATAATGCCATAGGTGAAATTACCGACAAGGGTGCTGATCCATCTAATTTCCAATTGCTAAAAGACGATACGTTCAAACGCATCACCACGCTCCAGTCTTATTTTAGCCGCGTAAATTACAGCTTCGATTCGAAATATTTCCTTTCGGCATCCATTCGTACAGACGGTTCGTCACGCTTTGGACCGAACAGTAAATGGGGAACTTTTCCATCGGTTTCAGCTGGTTGGACTCTCTCCAAGGAGGAATTTTATACGGATTGGTTAGGGCAACAATCGACAGTCAAACTAAGAGCGAGCTGGGGACGTAGTGGAAATAATAATATTGGTGATTACAATGCGATATCCGTGATCAACTCACCAGCAGGTGTAATCCTTGGCGATAAAGTAGAGACCTCGTATACGGCAGGCAATCTACTCGATCCAAAATTGAGCTGGGAAACAACCTCGCAATACAACGCCGGTCTTGATCTCGGTTTGTTGAAAGGCCGCCTCAACATTATGACCAACTTCTACCTGAGCCGTTCCTTCAATTTATTATTCAACCAACCACTCTCTGCTGTATCTGGATCAACGACGATCTTGACCAATCTCCCTAATTCGAAGGTGCAGAATAAAGGCTTTGATTTACAGGTTGATGCTACGCTGATTCGTAAAAATGAATTTGAACTAGGCTTGAGCGGGAATATCAATGTAAACAGAAATAAAGTGCTCGATCTTGGCGGGGCTTCTACCATCTTGACGAATGGTGCTGAACGCTCTTACTTAACGCATATTACGCAAGAGGGAAGTCCAATTGGTATGTTCTACGGTTTTAAAGTTCTGGGTGTCGCAACTGAAGAGAATTATAAAACTGTTGCACCTTCAGCGGCTTCAACCACTCCGCTACAACCTGGAGATCTCTATTTTGAAGATGTAGACGGCAATGGTATCGTCAATGATGCAGATAAACGGGTGATCGGCAATCCACATCCTAATTTCACCTATGGCTTTGCTCTTAATGCGCGCTATAAGGCTTTTGATCTAAGGGCATCATTTAATGGTTCCCAAGGAAATAAAGTATTGGATGGCTATGATTATTACCTCTACAATATGGAAGGCTCCGGCAATCAATATGCAGATGTGGCACAACGTTACCGTTCAGCTCAAAATCCCGGAAATGGTAAAGTATACCGTGCATCACGTGGTGGTACGCAAAGTAACAGTACACGCCTTTCCGATTTTTATTTGCAGGACGGTTCATTCTTGCGGATGACAAATATTGCTTTGGGCTACAATCTTCCCAAAGGTTTGGTAGAAAAATTAACGCTTTCTGGGCTAAGAGTCTACGCTACTGTAGACAATCCATTTACGATTTCTAAATACAAAGGCTACAATCCAGAACCGGATTACAATCAGCGTGGTAATTTGACTCCGGGTGTGGATTATGGGCTTTATCCATTGGTGAGATCATATAACCTTGGCGTGAAAGTCACTTTTTAATAGCAGTATGTAGGAGCTATTTGTGCAGCGGAAATATTAAGCAAAAACCTATGTTAATAGCTTCAGTATAGTAAAATGCAGTACTATGAGCACCCTTGGGTTGCATGGACTGGTGAAAAATAAAAAAATAACAGGATGAAAAAAAGATATATATTACCCTTTGTTTTGTTGGCGTTGTCTTCATGTACCAAAGATTTCTTAAATCAGAAAAACCCCAATGCTGTCACAATCGATGATTATTTCAAATCGGAAAATGATGTGCTTTTGGCCGTCAATGGGCTCTACCAGTCACTTCGTTCGGGGAGTACACTTGGGGAATCGAGTACATTATATAACGAGGAACGTTCTGATAATAGTGGACGTAATGATAATCAATCCAATGCCGGGGAGCCTTTCCAATTCAATGACTTTTCGTTGCTACCAAGCAATACCTACCTCAAGACACATTGGTCGGCTATGTACGCCGCAATCAGTCGCTGTAATGTTGTTATCTCGCATGTGGACGATGTGACCTTTACTAGTGCAGAATTAAAAGGACGTTATATTGCGGAAGCAAAATTTGTACGTGCATTATTATATTTCCACATGGTACGTAAATTCGGAGATATTCCATTAGCTACAACACAGGTGATAAGTAAAGAGCAAGCAAATGAATTGGCTTTTCGGCAGAAAGAATCAATTGTTTACGAGCAGATCATTAAAGATTTGACCGAGGCATTGTCCAGCAATCTTCCCAATACACAAAAAGATTATGTCATTGGCAGAGCGTCTAAAGCGGCCGTCAATGCGATTTTGGGACAAGTATATCTGACTTTGGGCGCTACGCAGACATCGGGGAGTGCGGAAAATTTTGCGAAAGCAGAGCAGTACCTCAATGCGGCTTACCAAATGCGTACTTTCGGCAAACTAAACGAAATTCCTTATGCCGATGTTTTCGATGTGACCAAGAAAAATAGTTGTAAAGAACTTGTTTTTCAGATTCAGTACAAACAAGGAGACCAAAACTATAGTTCAAGTATTGCCCGTAACTACCAAGCGCGGGGGGAGACCATCAATTCACGCTACAATTCGACGGGTGCTGGTGAAGTGGCAAAACTCGATTTGGTCAAAGATT
Source organism: Sphingobacterium sp. 2149 (assembly GCF_031455655.1). Taxonomy (NCBI): domain Bacteria; kingdom Pseudomonadati; phylum Bacteroidota; class Sphingobacteriia; order Sphingobacteriales; family Sphingobacteriaceae; genus Sphingobacterium; species Sphingobacterium sp. 2149. Next base: position 101,851 of record NZ_JAVDTD010000016.1, read on the forward strand.
ACGAACAAAGCGATATCCGAAAAGATTTCTCCGTAAAGTTTGCCGCGAATACGCAAGTTAACGATTGGTTTGTAACCAAATTTAGGGATAATAGTGACGGGGCAGGTACCAATGGTTGGGGAGGAAACGATTGGATCTTGATCCGTTACGCCGATGTCATGCTGTTATTGGCAGAAGCAAAATATCGCTTGGGCAAAGATGCTGAAGCTATTGTGCTGTTAGATGAAGTACGTGAGCGTGCAGGGTTGCCATCTTATGCAACAGCTATGCTGAATACGAGCTATCGTAGTAAATATCCAACCTTGAAAGAGGCCATATTGCATGAACGCCGTGTGGAACTGGCATTTGAAAACCAACGCTGGTTTGATTTGATCCGTAATTATAATGCGCAGGAACTGGTGACTTATTTTAAGACCAAAAGCCAGGCTGACTACGGCAATGCCAAAATCTCCAATATATCCACAAAAGATCGATACTATCCAATTCCTTTTGATGAATATAAACTGGATCCGGCGCGCATGTATCAAAACCCAGGATATTAATTGAATAGTACACACAAGGTCGGTAGATTAGCTGTCTACTGACCTTGCTTAATTTAGAACGATGGTCTTTCCTGCTGTAGCCGATCGTTTTGCAGCTTCCAGAATCTCGACTACGACGACATTATTATTAATTGATCCGAGATCATTTTCTGGGATTATTTTATGTTTCAAGACCTGTTCAAGGTAAGCAATGTGATGCTCAAAGTAAGGAATTGTCGTCGGTATATCCGTAGGCGGACCATTTTGTTGCGTGTATTTTAGGAGCTCCTTATCGTTTTTGGCATAGAGCTGGGCTTTTGTACCAAAGATCTGCAGATCTTTAACACTATATGGCCAAGCCCAGGAAGCTTGGATAATGCCTGTACTGCCATCTCGATAGTTAAGAATAATAGTGGCGTTGTCGTCGACCTTAGGATAGACTTTCGGTTTTAACTGTTGTGTGAATGCTGTGACGGAAATTGGTTTTTCGCCATTTTTGAGCCAGGTCATGAGATTGGCACCATAGCAGCCAAAATCCATGATTGCACCCCCACCATTTTTTTTCGGATCAGTGAGCCAATCCAAAAAGTAATCGCTGCATCCTATTTCCTTGGGACCTTCGTGTCCGTCTTTTACAAGCATACGTGTGATTTGTCCAACTTCACCTTTGTTCACCAATTCCTTCAGTTTCTGATTGCTTTTATACCACGTCGTTTCATAATTTACCAAAAAGGGAGTCTCAAACTGTTTGGATAAATGTGCGATCCGTTTTGCATCGTATAAAGTGGTTGCGAGGGGTTTCTCCACCATCACAGGGATTTTCAGCGGGAGGCAGGCCTCTGCCACATGGATATGCTCATCGGTGGGATTGTAAGCCAACACCGCATCCGGTGTAACATGCGCCAATAAACTGTGTAAATCTTGATGGAAGAGGGCGGCGGGTAGATTATATTGCGTTTGTATCTTTTTCGATAACGTTTTATTTGACTCAGCAATACCAATAATATCCACTTTTTTATCCTTATATAAATTGAGCAGCAAGAATACATGGTCATGGTTAAGTCCCGCTACAGCCACTTTGAGTCGTTCACTCGCTAGCGCAGCTTGATGGAATAATATAATAAGCAGGAAAGTTATTCTGATCAGATGCTTCATCATGTTAAGTTTAGTTCTTATAAATAGAATGATTTGTTATGAGGATGTCCTTTGTAGATCCAGGTGATCTTGCGATGAGATCGGATGATTTCGGCAACGATGTCAAAATACGTTTCTCCTTGGCCGGCTTTTAGCTCTTCCAGTTTCCTTTGAAAATGTGTTTGATTAAAAGGCGAACCTGCCCCGAGTTTTTGCTGATAATACGCCAAAGTTGTTTCGGTACCCAAAGATGCGCTGCTATGGGCAATATCTTTCCAAACAATAGCATGTGAGGCGGCGTCTTTAAACCTGCCAAATCCACCGTACAGTAAATCGTCAAAGCCGTCTAGACTTCCTATCTTCCAGTTTTCAAAAGACATGTAAACTGTATTGATTTCATCGAAAAAACCGGCAATGTTGTTGATCCTAATGCCGTCAATCATAGCGATACCAAGATCAGGATTACCGCCCACAAGCTGCTTGAAATCCGTCCAAAGATCCTTTCTAAGAATAGCTGAGCCATCTTCTTTATCTTGCCATCTTTTCACAAATTGCACAAGCGCAGTTCGATTTTTACTTAGGTTACCGATTAATGAATACAGAAATGTGTTCACTTCAACGCTATCGGAATCGTTTACCAAAAGATGAGCTAGCGTACCTACAATTTTTCTTTCATCTGTTTTCATCTCTATTCGTATTGTTCCGAAAATTGATTTCCCGTGTCAGCAGCATTAAAAATGCTGTCTAGAAAGCCCGGTTTCGGCCCGCAAATGCAGGACTTTTTTTCACTTCCGGCTTATAATTCCATGAAGTTACATAATATCACGATTCTTTTATTATAAACTCTCTTGACGAATTGTAAAGCTATATTTATCAGTCGGATTGATGTTTTTAGCGGTGAGTTTAATGCGATAAAGTTCCTTCCCCCATACCTGATTCAGCCTGGAGTCCTCCTGTGGAATGACATCGAAGCTGGCAGTGAACTGTGCAGGATCGAAATACAAAGTTGCGCCTACATTTTTTAGACTGATGGCTCCGTTCCCTATTTTTGGTTCCCGTGCAACCAGAAAATGAATGATATTAGCCTGCTTAGGATCAATAATTTTAAACTCATCCTGAATATCCAATCCTTTTTGCGAAAGTGTGTAACTTCTCTTCCAGTATGTGATGTTGGCTGATTTTGGATAAGCTTTTCCAATATCAAGCTGGAATCTATTTTGATCAGGCATAAATACGACATTTTCGGCTTTATATTCCTTTCCAAAGGATTGATCCGTTCCATTGATCGCCGGAACGTTGTGGTACGCACTCTGCATAGTCCAGATGCTGTATCTGTCGGCACTAAATGTTTTTTTTGTATAGGTGCCAACACCCGCATCAATGAATAATGGCTGTTGATCCTGATACAAAATGAAATTTCCAACATCATTATGATTGTGGCTTTCGTTGTTGAAACCACCTTTCGCAGCAAAGAAAAATGGCGCCTTTTTCAGGTAAATGAATTGTGTTTCGGGATACCATTTAAAATTGTTGTGTGGGAGGGCAGCTGTAATATCTTCCAGCTGCGGATAGCATCGGAGGTCTTCGAAGACACGGAAAATATCTCTTGTGGGTTTGAAATTTAAGCTTCTGTCACCAAGTCTTTCCATATATCGGGCAAATTGCATCATCTCGCTGCTGTTGACGTCCCTTCCGTAGCGGTAAATCAGTAATGGATCGCTGGCACTTTTGGCAGAGGCATCTGCAAAATTGACGACCCATTTATCACCACCAATATAGGATTGCGCAATGTATTCGCCCATATCACGAATAATAGGTTGATCAAAAATAGTGATTTTACCCTTGGTAGCTAATGCAAGTATTTTTAGGTAATCGTAAAGCTTGCCTGCAGCATGCCCCCAATAGGAAGGGCCCTCTTCACAAGCCCCATCTGTCTTGACATAATTGATGAAGCGATCCACAGAAGACATCGTTTTATAGATTCCTGCAAGTTGTATGTCGGGATTATCCTCAACCAAAAGTAGGGCTGTCAGGACGTTAAAATTGCACCATGGGTTCCAATTATTGACCAATTGTCCTTCTTTAAGTTCAAATGCCTGCCACCACATATCGTTCCGGTCTAGGTAGGGTTGTATGATGCGTAGTTGAATCTGTTGTTTTAAACGGATGCTGATTGCTGGATTTATTTGATTGAATGTATCGCGAAAGAAATAATGAATCCAGCTCAAAAGAGATCCAATATCACCGGCCATCAGATCGACCACTGCTGTGCGCTCTTGCGGCAACGACCGTTTGCTGGACTGAAAGGCACCAAGGTGGGCTGAGAGAGACCATGTTGCCATTTCTGTCAGTTGCCAACTGCCGTTCAGGATTTGATCCACATACCGTCCTTTTCCCTCAGCAAGTTCTGCTAGCAGCAGATTGGTCAACGCGGTGCAATTTTCATTCAGTGGTTTTTCCATTATACTGCGGTTGCCTGAGCGCTCGTATTCAAGATAGTCGGTTGCTTTGACTACCTGCCATTGATAGGACAGAGCCTCGTTCCCCTTTTTTATGATGCGGTCTCTAAAAGGAGCCGTCAGCTTATTCCAGGCTACCCGATCGGAATAAGACGGATAGGGCACCCATGATTTGTCATTCCCTATATTGGCTTTCAGGTGCTCTAGCTTAAAAGCTCCTGTCAATAGGTTCAGATCTTTTCCTTGTAGCGTTTGGAAAAACACGCTGAAAAGAGAGCATAATAGAATGAAATGAATTTTCATGATTACAAGTCTTAATTTGGTGGTATTAGCGGCCAGTAGATTTTAGTTTTAATTGGATTTGAAAAAATGAATTTCTATAGCGTGAATTTACAGTATTACCAAACATCCTCAATAACATTTTCCCGAAATCGTTTTCGTGTGCGCTGTCCTGAACAGGCAGTGCTTAGGATGTCTTTACGTTGTGGCCGATGAAAGCAATGGAAAGACCAAATGTAAAATGAACTGGATCTTTTGCTGACAATGAGCTGGATGATAGCTTCTGATCTCGGCCAATTGACCGAATTTTAAGTATTTTTCACTATAACGTAGTTATTAACAAAAAGTCTGTTCATTATAAGTAAATTAACAAGCTTATTAACATTTTTTTTGTATTGCCTTCCATAACGTTGACTACCTTGGTAAAATAAGATAGAATAAATGTTTTTAACAAAAAGGCCATTCTATATGAGTGTATTAACATGTTTATTAACAATTATTAGGATGTTTTTTTACAACGTTCATTGCAGATTAGATCCAAGTAAAAGTTTCCCGATAAATTAACATTTTGATAATCTACGGGGGCTATCTTTGTCAAGTGAACACTACCGAAGCCAAATTTGATAACCACCATGTGCTGCGCTTTAAAGAAGGTGACCCCATGGCCTTTGCCTATTTCTTTGAGCAGTATTGGGAGGGGCTATACATCGTCGCTTATCGGCATCTTCAAGAGGAGGCTCAGGCTAAAGATCTTGTGCAGGAAGTTTTTATTCATATTTGGGAAAAACGATTGCTCATCAATAGTGAATACGATTCCATAAAATTCTATCTCCATAAAGCACTCAAAAACAAAATTCTAAATTACTACGCTACTGAACGTGTTCGAAAACAAGCATTGGAAAAATCCATGGAGAAAATGGATATATTTTCCAATTTAGACAGTCACGCTTTTGCTAGGTATCAAGCCTTGGAAGCAATTGTGGATGATTCGATTGAAAAACTACCTAAATTGATGAAGGCCGTTTACTTGATGCGGGCTGACAATTATTCAATCACTCAAATTGCCGTTGAGCTCAATCTCGCAGAACAGACTGTTAAAAACTATCTGTCGGAAGCCAAAAAGATCATGCGCCGTGAATTAACGCGAAGATTTGCAGACCACGATCCTATATTTTTATTGCTTATCGGTAGTTGTTTTCTTCATCATTATTTAATATAAACAACATATTTAATTAAAGTACTTTCGATGTTCTGACCTGTATTAGTATAAAATTATTGCAGGTGGATTTAGAACGCTTTAAACTTATCATAACGGATTACCTTGGCGGAAAGTTGACCGACCAGGAGAAGCAACATGTGGACGACTGGTATGAGTCCATCTCAAATGAAGACAGTAAGCCCTTTGCTGATGATAGTCACAGGGATAGGATCAAACGTGAATTATTGCTGCGTATGGAGGGAGTTGCTCCATCGCTCAAGGCCAAAAAGAAGACGGTCAGAAAATTCACCTGGCTATCTTCAGCAGCGGCGGCTTTGATACTGTTTAGCTGCAGCCTGCTATTGCTACAGCGTAACCCAGGGATCCTATCTCGAAAAGAAGTAGAAACAGCTGCATTGCTTACTGAAAAGGGGACAAGGGCAGGAGAATTGAGAGAAATTCAGCTACCAGATGGAACATCTATCTTTTTAAACGGAAATACACGTATCCGCTACGACCGTAAAAGCTTTGCGTCAAATAGAACATTGTTGTTAGATCAGGGGGAAGCATTCTTTCGGGTCAGAAGGGATACTTTGCATCCATTTAAGATCGAAACCGGCGGCGTTTCTGTTGCCGTTCTTGGAACATCGTTCAATGTCAATAAATCAATGTATACCAAACATGTCACTATAGAGGTTAAAACCGGGCGTGTGCGTGTTTCAAGTGAAAAAAATGGGGAAAACCATATTCTTACGCGCGGTAAGGCCATCAGGTATAGCCTTACTAAAAATCATTTTGAAACTTTCGATAAAGATCCGGCATTGATCAATCTTTGGACACAGGGCAGCATAGTCGTGAATGACGTTGGCTTTGAGGAGCTTAAAGAGTTGATATATCGTCGATTTGGAGCTGTTCTACTTACCGACAATCTGAATACCGATTCATTCAACTATTCGCTGATGATACCTCAAGTACAATCATTGGATCAGGTGCTGACTATCGTTTGCAATATTCATCAAATCAAATTTAGGAGGGAGAAAAATGAAATAATCTTGTACAAATAAGCTGTAAGGAGCAGATCAGCATACGTTATCTGCTCAAGAAAAGTGCTCATCTGGCAAACCGCTAAATCAACCAGTGAGCACCTGAATATTCTTGTTTAAAACAATCATACAAATATATGTATAAAATAATTAAGCTTACCGGCCTTGCCACCAAGCTTGCGCTTTGCTCCTTGGTGTCTTGTGCTGTAGTCGACAGCCAGGCCAGGGTACTGGATAGGGGCAGCGCCGCACATTGGGATACGATCAATATCCATCTCTTGAATGGTAATGCCGCTCAGGCGATAGCACAGCTTTCAAAAGAAACAGGTCAAGCCATTGGCTATGATAGAAAAATGCTACAGCTAGAGCGAATTTCAATTGCACAAAAGACATTTCAGCATGCGAGTTTCGAGGAAGTTCTTGCGTATATCCTGAAAGGAACAAACATTCAATCAAAAAGAGTGTTAGGAGGTGTCGTACTTGTTAAAAATGGGAATAAACAAGAGCTGTATGACTTGAAGTTACAGTTGGTCGATCGCACCAAACAGCCAATTCGCGGAGCCTCTGTGCGTATCCCGCTCACGGGAGAAAGTGCTTTGTCTAATGCAGATGGTGAAGTAACCATCAAATTGGCTGCGGGCGTGTACAATGTACTGATATCCCACATTGGCTATGAACTGAAAGAATTGACTGGTCTGAAGCTCGATGCCGGTGCAGCAGCTGTACGTCAAGTGATCTTAAATGAAGATGACAACGAGCTGGATGAGGTCGTTGTGACGGCGTTGGGCATCAAACGTCAGGACCGCTCATTGGGTTATTCCGTTGGTAAAATCAAAGGTGAGGACATCAATCGCGTCAATAACGATAATTTTTTGGTTGGTATGGCAGGTAAAGTGCCCGGCGTATCGATTAGCGCGACAGGGCCCACTGGCTCAAGCGTGAATATGGTGATTCGTGGAGCGTCATCGCTGAGTACAGACAACCAGCCGCTGTTTGTAGTGGATGGTGTACCCTTGATGAACAGTTTAAATAATATCGGTCAGATCGGTGATGATAATAAAGTCGATTATGGTAATGCAATTGCCAATATCAATCCCGAAGATATCGACAATATTTCTATCTTGAAAGGACCTAGCGCAGCCGCGCTTTACGGCTCACGCGCAGGGAATGGCGTGGTGCTGATCACCACCAAAAGTGGCAAAAATGCAGAGAAGATGACAATTGCCGTTACAAGTAATACGGTATTTGATATTCCTTATAAATTTATTGAATTGCATAACAAATTTGCTAGTGGTACTTTACCGTGGAGACCCGGTGATCTACTAGGTAATTTGGTGATCGAGGAAGAATCGAGTGTAATGGTTGGACCAGCGCTGGATAAGGGCTATAAAGCTGTGCAATGGAATAGCCCCCTTGATGAAAATGGAAAGCCGATCCCGACCGAATTAAAAGCATACCCAGATAATATCAAAAACTTTGTTCAAACAGGGATTACGAGTACCAACGGGATTTCCTTGAGCAACAGAAGTGAAAAACTGGATTATCGTTTCTCTTATTCCAATATGGCCAATAAAGGAATTATCCCCAATTCGGACCTGTTCAGAAATACCTTGAATGTTAATTCAACCATGCGCCTTCGCAACAGCCTGACATTGGGACTAGCATTGGATGCCAGTAGAAATAACGCCAACAATAGGCCCGCAGGAAACCGAGGAACCAATCCGATGCAAGCGGCCTATGAAGTTGCTCCACATATCAATATACTAGACTTGCAGGATTATTGGCTGCCGGGACAGGAACAGATTCAACAGCGCTCGCAGTCTATCGGTAACCATAACAATCCCTATTTTCTTGCTTATGGGGTGAACAATGCATTTACGAGAGACCGGATCTTTGGCAACCTGAGGTTGGATTGGGCTATCAAAAAAGACTGGACTGCAATGCTTCGGTATGCAACAGATATTTATTGGGAAAATAGGGAGACGAAAATCCCTTACAGTTACACCAACGAACCGAGAGGGGCATACGGTATTGTCAATTTAATGAATATGGAGCAGAATATCGACTTTCTGACAACTTACACCAAAAAATTGGATGCTTTTCAGGTTACAGGCTCATTGGGTGGAAATCTGCGCTATAACCGAGGAAAATCGGTGCAAAACACGTCAAAAAATGGCGCTGGACTCATCACACCGGGGCTCTATACATTGGCTAATATCAGTCCACTCAATCTGGATTTTTACAGCACAATTTCTGAAAGAGCCATAAACAGTGTTTATGGACTGATCAATCTAAGTTATCGGGATATGGTTTACCTCGATGTAACCGGGCGCAACGACTGGTCTAGTACCTTACCTGTGAACAATCGGTCCTATTTCTATCCTTCGGCCTCCTTGAGTGTACTGGCCAACCAAGTGTTTTCTTTACCGAAAACAATCAATTTAGCAAAATTGAGAGCAGGTATTGCACGTGTTGGAAATGACACGTATCCCTACAATCTTTCCAACGTCTTGAGCAACCCTGGTAGCTGGGGTGACGTATTACGGCTAACACGTTCGGGTTCACTTCTGGTTCCCAATCTGAAGCCCGAAATTGCAACATCTTACGAGTTTGGCCTGGATCTGGGTATGTGGAATAATCGACTCAAGTTTGAGGGAACCTATTACAAACTGGAAAACAAAAACCAAATTATTTCGACAACGCTTCCGGGTTCAAGCGGCTTCAACTCCAAAAATATCAATGCCGGTTTGTTGAGTAGCCGAGGTATTGAACTGGCAGTATCTGGACGGCCTATTGCCAAGGAAAATTGGACATGGGATATTGGTGTCAATTGGCACCGCAATCGTACTCGTATCGACAAACTCTCTGAAGGAGTAGAATTTTATACGTTTTGGACCGACGGCCGCGGTGGCGCACGTACCTACGTGGGGGAAGAGATCGGGGATCTATACGATTCTAAGTTAGTGACTGTGGAGGATCAGTCATCACCTTATTATGGTTTTCCTATTCTTAATAAAAATGGTTCGTGGCAGGCGGTAAGGATAAACAATAGCCGCAATAAAATCGGGAATTTCAATCCAGATTTCACCATGGGTCTGCAGTCAAGTCTTCGCTATAAAAAATGGACGATGAATATCGCCGCAGATATGCGTTTTGGAGGAAAGTTCATGTCCCAGACCTATCGCTATTTCGAATCTAACTTGACGACGCAACGCTTTCTTGACCAGATGATCAATCCTAATGGAATGACCGGCGAAACGTTACGGAACTACTTGGTTGATAATGATCTTGTCCGTGTGCAAGGAAACCGCTATCCCATTGTTGGTGGACCTGGTGAAGAGTATGGCGGTTATCCTATCAGCGTAGGAGGCCTAGTTGGAAATTTTGGGGTGTTTAATCCCGGTGTTATCGCGCAATATGATACGAAAGGCAATGTAACAGGGTATACAGAAAATCTAGGCGCCGAGGGAACAAAATATATCGCTTATTCGGACAATTATCCTTGGGATTTTATGAACGCTGCAACATTTGATGCCTCTTTTATTAAGCTTCGGGAACTGTCCTTTAGCTATGATTTATCGGGAAAATGGCTGAAACGTGTTGGGATCGAAAATGGTAGTGTTGGCGTTTATACCCGTAACCTGATTTTATGGACTAAAGCGAAAGTGGGTATAGATCCGGAAATGGCCTTTCAGCCGGAAACTGGTATTGGATTCAAGCAGGGGATTGAACGCTATAACGTTACCCCTTGGTCCATGCCTATTGGATTTAAAGTAAATGTGACATTTTAATACACGACATAAATGAAAAATCAGTTGAAGCGCTTTACCATGGCGTTAGTGGGCCTTGGAATCGTATGGAATATTTCAGCTTGTAAAGATCTGACCGAACTTAATATTAATCCGAATGGGGTAAGTGAAGAGGATGCAAATCCCAATCTTTTATTGCCAACAATATTAACAGGGGCGGCAAAGAAATATAATGAACTAAGTTTCTCAGATCTTGGCGGAGTGATGCAGCATACGCAATTAGATGCCTGGTTCAATTCACATAATGATTATGAATGGACTGGGGGAATTTTGAGCTGGGATGCTTATTATGGCTTTTTACGGGACAATGAGCTTATGCGCAGACGAGCGGAGAAATTAGGACTGGATTTCCATAAAGGAGTTTCGTTGGTGATGCGCGCCTATTTATTTGGACTGGTGAGTGATCTTTGGGGGGATGCGCCTTATACCGACGCGTTAAAGGCGGAACTCGGAGATGCAGTATATAATTTTCCGAAATATGACGGCCAGGAAGTTATTTACAGCGGTATAATCGACGAATTGTTACAGGCTAATGAAATCCTATCGCGGCCTGATGCCTCTTATGAGGTGCTAGCCAATGCGGATGTGTATTTTGGAGGTAAGGCTTCTAAATGGCGGCGATTTGCCAACTCGTTAGCTTTGCGGTATTACATGCGTCTTTCGGAAAAGTCTCCGGCTTTTGCCAAACAGGGTATTGAAAGTATGCTTGCCAATACAGACAAATTTCCATTAATTACTAGTTCGACGGATGATGTACTCATGGATTTTGTTGGAAATAATGCGAATGATTCCTGGCCTTCCAATACGTTGTATGATGCCAGCGGCAGTAATTTTAGACGAATGAAAATGTGTGCAACATTGGTCGATCGACTACAGGAGCTTGGCGACCCTCGTCTAATGGTTTGGGCAAGAAAAATTGATATCCCCATTGAGATCCGCAGTAGTGAACCCTCAGGGACAGATAAGATCGTCAACGGTGTTCGTATTGTGTCGCCTGACATAGTCAAAGGGGTACCTGTTGATACAGACAAAGAATATGTTGGATTGCCGCCAAGTGTTTCTAAAAATCCCTCGGCTTACAACCTTAATCCGACGCCGGGGCAGACTTCAATCAATCCACATGTTTCTTACCTAAATGATAGCTATCGCTCGGCAAAAGGAGGTTTATTGAAGGCGAGACTACTTTCGGCTTCAGAAGTAAATTTCATTTTAGCGGAGGCCGCCTGGAAAGGATGGAAGATGCCTGAGGCAGCTAAAACCTATTATGAGCGTGCCATTCAAGAATCTTTGACCAGTTGGGGTAAGGCAACAGAATATTCCAATTATATCCGTCAGAAAGGGGTAATTTTTGAAAATAGCCAAGCGCAAATTATTGAACAAAAATGGATCGCAAGCTGGTCTACTGCCGCACAATCGTGGTTTGATTATAGAAGGACGGGATATCCTGCACTCAAAGCAGGGCCCGCAGCTATTCGTACACAACTTCCTGTGCGTGTGCCTTATATGCAAACCGAAATGAGTGTGAATCAAAAAAATGCAGAAGAGACCTTAAAGCGTATTGAAAAGACAGCATATTCACAGGCAGATAATGAAAATAGTGCATGGTCAAAAACTTGGTTACTACAAGGAACTAATAAGCCATGGTAAGTACTGATCGTAAAATGGAAAGTCAGTAAAACAAGCGGTTCAATCGCTTATAAAATCAATATAAAAATGAAAATAAAACATATTCTACTTGTCATCGGCGTTTGCTGTACTTTATTTGAAGCAAAAAGCCAGACCGCCAACGCGTATAAACAGCCAGACCGGATTACATTGACCTGGTCCGATGATCCCAGCCACACGCAGTCTGTTTCGTGGCGTGTCAATGCCGATAAGACTAAAATTATTGGTCAGGTTGTTGAAGAACAGCGTAATCCTGAACTTGAAGCAAAAGCGATTTCAGCACAGGGAATAGGAGTGTCTCTCGAGCAAGGGCAACAAGCCGATACCTATGGACAGGTAACCTTCCGTGACCTGAAACCCGGAACCGTCTATGCCTATCGGGTAGGAGATGGCACCATTTGGAGTTCCTGGAATCAATTCAGAACTGCGGAGAATTCTGGCGCCTTTTCGTTTATCTATTTGGGCGATGCGCAGAATGACCTACGGTCACGATGGGCACGTGCCATCCGTCGTGCTTTTCAACAGGAAGCGAATGCTCGCTTTATTGTTCATGCCGGCGACCTGATCAATCGCTCGAATGCCGACGAAGAGTGGGCAGAATGGCATGAGGCCGCAGGATTTATACATCAGCTAATTCCGGCTATCCCAACACCTGGGAATCACGAGTACCGCCGCGACTCGCTTGGCAAACTGGTATTGGATCCGCATTGGAAAGTACAGTTCAACTTGCCTAAGAATGGCCCTGAGAACATGCAGGATGCTGTTTATTATTTGGATTATCAGGATCTGCGAATCATTTCCCTAAATTCTCAATTGATAATGCTAGACTCCACCGCAGCAGCAGTGCAGGAAAAATGGCTGGAGAATGTGTTGTCATCATCACCAAAAAAATGGAACATTGTTGTCATGCACCATCCCGTATACTCTACGGCTAAAAATCGTGACAATACCATCTTGAGAGAACGCTTTAAACCTATTTTTGAGAAATATGGAGTGGATTTGGTCCTTCAGGGACATGATCATACCTATGCACGTGGAGGGCTTGGTAAAAAGCGTCCTATTTACGTTTTATCCGTCGCCGGACCGAAAATGTATGCGTCAGATTCCGAACGCTGGATGGATCGCGCAACCTCACAGACGCAACTATATCAGGTCATTAAACTGAACAACAATAAGCTGTATTTTTCAAGCTACATGCTGAATGGTCAGCTGTTTGATTCTTTTGAAATGACAAAAAAATAGAAGTTTTGAAAAAAGAGCTATATAGCAATGAAAAAGATTTTATTTTCTGCTATCTTACTGAGTATGATAGTGAGTTTGACAACAGCGGTATATGGTCAGTCGGCTGATTTGATTAAAAAGTTAAATCAACAAAGTGTTCACATTGCAGCGCACCGGGGCGCTCATTTGAAACAGCCAGAAAACTCAATTGCTGCGATTGAAGAGGCCATTCGACAAGGAGCTTCCGTCGTAGAGGTCGATGTACGGGCCAGCAAAGACGGTGTACTGGTGCTGATGCATGATAAAACAGTGAACCGTACGACAACGGGACAAGGAGAGGTCGCCAAACATACCTATGCTGAGCTTCAAAAGCTCCACTTACGCACCCAGGCCCATGGAGGAGAATCGGAACATGTGATTCCGACCTTATCAGAAGCTTTGCGTGTAGCAAAGGGTAAAATCCTTGTTGATCTGGATTTTAAGGAGGATCGGAAAGAATTTGTGAAGACAACTTATACGCTTATTGAACAGGAGGGGATGGAAGACCAAGTACTGTTTTTCCTTTACGATTACAAAGACATGCCGAAGACTTACAAACTCAATCCCACGATTACGCTGTTCCCCAGAGCACGTAGCATAGCTGACCTAGCGGCTATACTCAAGATGAAATTAACGACGGTTGTCCATCTTGATGAGTCGTTTATAGAAACCGAAGAACTCGACCAGCTGCGCAAACAGGGTATTTATTTTTGGATGAATAGTTTGGGGGAATATGACGATCAAGCGGCAAAGAGTGGAAGCATGGCTTATCGGTCTTTCTTGGAAAAATATCCGTTTGTGCGTCTCATTCAGACCGACCAGCCAGGTCTGTGGCGTGAAGTGCTCTAAGGGGAATCAAAATTTAACTTGATTATTGATGCTAAATCGTTAATTTAGTGTTTTGGAAACCGGTTGCATAGCCTAGTGATGTGCTAATCCGGGCCATGATAAAGCATAGAAATAGAAAAATAACAATCCACTTATGAAAGTCCGTATATTACTTTTGGCCGCAATGGGAACATTGCTCTGTCCACAACTTCAAGCCCAACAATTTCCGTATAAAAACCGTACTTTACCTACCGAAAAGAGGGTAAGTGATCTATTGGGAAGAATGACTGTGGAGGAGAAGGTCGGGCAGTTGAGTAAATTACTTGGCTGGGAAATGTATACGAAAGATGGAAAGCAGGTAACGATTAGCAATAAACTACGGAAAGCAGCAAAAGAGCAGCATATTGGGTTATTGTGGGCGACATTGCGAGCCGATCCTTGGACACAGAAAACCTTATTGAATGGTTTGAGCCCGGTAGAAGCTGCGCGTGCTACAAATGCGATCCAACGTTATATGGTGGATAGTACACGACTGGGGATTCCGTTATTATTGTCTGAGGAGGCGCCACACGGACATATGGCCATTGGTGCAACCGTTTTCCCTACTGCTATTGGGCAAGCGAGTACCTGGAATCCACAGTTGATTCAGGATATGGCATCGACGATTGCTAAGGAGACCTATGCAGTGGGCGGTAAAAACGGATACGGTCCTGTGCTTGATTTAGCGCGAGATCCCCGTTGGTCACGTACGGAAGAAACTTATGGTGAGGATCCCTACCTAATTGGACAAATGGGAACTGCAATGATCCGTGGTTTTCAGGGCGAGAAGTTAGGGCAACGCGATAAAATAATAGGTACATTAAAGCATTTTGTCGCCTACGCTGCTCCAGATGGAGGACACAATGGCGAGTCCGTATCATTTGGCGAGCGTAGCCTCAGGCAATATTTCCTTCCGCCTTTTGAGCGTGCTGTAAAGTCAGGCGCTGGGTCGGTCATGACTGCATATAACAGTATTGACGGTATTCCTTGTTCAGCCAATCCTTGGTTGTTAAAAGACGTTCTACGTAAAGACTGGGGATTTACCGGTTTTGTTGTGTCGGATTTATTGAGCATATCGGGTCTCAACGGCGGTCACGCTACTGCTGCTACTGGCGAAGATGCTGCTTCGCAAAGTATTCATGCGGGATTGGATGTTGATTTAAGCGGGACTGGCTATGGTTCAAATTTGCTTAAGGCTGTGCGGCAAGGGCTTGTTGAATCTGCTGTTCTCGATACGGCAGTTGCCCGTGTATTGCGGATGAAGTTCAATCTTGGCCTTTTTGATCAACCTTATGTGGATGAGAAATTAGTTGCTCAAAAAGTCGCTACACCACAGCATAAAATGCTTGCGAGGCAAGTAGCCCGCGAGTCGATTGTTTTGCTAAAAAATGATCAGCAACTTCTACCGTTGAGTAAATCGTTGAATCGAATAGCCGTTATAGGTCCTAATGCTGACAATGCTTATAATCAGTTGGGCGATTATACCGCGCCACAGGCCGACGGTAAAATTCAGACCCTCTTAATGGGAATCCGGTCTGCAGTTGGTAAAAGTACCAAAATTGATTATGTTAAAGGCTGTGCAATACGGGATACAAGTCATTCGGATATCGCTGGAGCCGTAGCAGCTGCTAAAGAGGCTGATGCGGTGATTTTAGTTTTAGGAGGTTCAAGCGCACGTGATTTTAAAACCTCCTATCAGGCAACCGGAGCAGCCAATGTGGACCCCAATACCGTGAGTGATATGGAGAGTGGAGAGGGCTTTGACCGCGTTTCGCTAGATATGATGGGCGATCAGATCAAGTTGATGCAGGCAATACAGGCAACAGGAAAACCCGTTGTACTTGTAACAATTATGGGGAGACCGTTAAACCTGAATTGGGCAGCAGAGCATGTGCCTGCGATAGTGAATGCTTGGTATCCAGGACAGGAAGGAGGCTTGGCTATTGCAGATGTCTTGTTTGGCGACTACAATCCCGCAGGAAGATTACCGATTTCAGTACCTCGGTCTGTTGGGCAGCTACCAGTACATTACAATCATACAAAACCGAAACATCACGACTATGTAGAAATGTCGGCCAGTCCATTATATCCGTTTGGCTATGGATTGAGCTACAGCAGTTTTGAGTACTCTAATTTACAGATTTCTTTGAATGAGTCTGCGCATGATTTTACATGTACGGTGTCGTTTGATATTGCTAATACGGGAAAATTGGCTGGCGATGAAGTTGCTCAGTTATATGTTGTGGATGAGGTGAGTTCGGTTGTGACGCCAGTCATGCAATTGAAGCGTTTTGAGCGTCGAAATATTACAGCAGGGAAGAAAGAGAGCTATTCTTTTCAATTGACCAAAGAAGATCTGAAACTCTGGAATGCAAGCAACGAATGGAAGACAGAAAAAGGTAAGTTTAAACTCTTGGTTGGTGCATCTTCGAATGATATACGACTTAAAGGAGAAACGGTTTTAACAAAGGATTATTAAATTCGAAACACGAAATATGACATGGGGCGGTCCAATTTTTTTGGACCGCCCCATTTTTTTTTAATGTTGGTCGTTGAAACTACCTACTGTGTCATTTCAAACTCCTGTACTATTTCGAATATCCGATCTACAGCGATTTAGATTAAATGTTAGACAGTCTCTTTTTGCTGTATCGATAGCTTGGCTTCCTGGTCGGATCTACTGCTGCTGTTTCTGATCAAGAAAGTTACCTCAGTACAATATGCTTAATATTTTTCCTGTTCCACGTATACGTAATATGGATTAGACCATTGGCGTCCTGAATGATTGTTGGATAAGAATACTCGTCGTTCTTTACCCCATCTTCGAGGGTTAAGACATCTTTCCACAGTAAACCATCCTTCGATATGGCGACATGGAGTTTTGTGCGTCCTTCCCACCAGTCGTTGCCAGCGATTGACGGGTTGAAGACGATCATAAAGAGGCCATTTTTCAGACGAATAGCATCAGTGGCTGAATTTGGATTGAGTAAATTGGTTGCTTCCCAAGGGCTCCATGTAAGGCCCTGATCTCTTGAAAAAGCCGCCATTACCTTATTTTCTTTACTTCGACAGAGCACCTGAATACGGCCATCGGCATGTTGGATGATACTGGGTTGAATCACCTGGACACTTGTATCAGGGCGAATCGGACTGACGGACCACGAGCGGCCATGATCCCGGCTAATTTCGACGTGTGCTTTCCAAATTTCTTCCTTGGATTCCGTGCTGGAAGGGGAGAGAAGCAGACCGTTATTCAAGGTGATAGGCTTGTTTTTGATAGGTCCTAATATACCTTCAGGCAATTGTTGCGCCTCCGACCAGCTAGTACCCTTATCTAGCGAATGTTTAACGTACCCCTTCCATTCTCTCGGGTTGGGCCCTATTTTATAATATAAAGAGAGGGTGTCGCTGTGTGGGTATTGATAGAAGACCGGGTTCCATGTTGGAAAGCGGGTATCGCCAAAGATGCCGTCTGCAATCTGTACAGGAGGCTGCCATTGCCCATGGTGATATAGGGAGCTCCAGATAACCACGTCGGGGTTAGATTCGTGTGTGCCGCCAAACCAGGCTGCCAATAAACTGTCTTTTCCGATGACTTGAATGGTGGATGCATGGCATTGCTTGAATGGAACCTCACCTGCCTGGAAAATTTGTTCTGAACGGAGAATTTGTGGTTTGTAGGTGGCGCAAGAAGATAGGAGCAGCGCGAATAGTGTCGAAAGTACGGTGATTTTTTTCATTGGAATTGAAGGTTTAAAAACCTGACTCGTTGGTTTAAGTATCATTTTCTTTTGCCTGTGCAGAAGCTTTTGGGGTTCAAAATGTACAGGCGGTCACTCCTAACTGGTGACTTTATAAAATGTTAAAATTGCGCTGCTTTTAATGCAGCGCAATTTTATTCTATTTGCTTTGCAATTGGATTGCGGTAGCATAGTTAAATCGTGTGCCGGGGCTTCTCAATGTAATTTGGTTACCACGTTGAGACCAGTCTAATTTACCTTTATGACCTAAAATAGCAATTTTTTTTACATTAAAATTATCAGGTACTTCGAAAACGTATTCATTCGGCTGTTGGTAAGCATCACCTTCAGAAAGATGGAATACATTGACCACTTTACTGTCCTTGCTTCGGGTGTAGTAATAGTCACCTTGGTGATATGGGGCAATGGTCCGTGTTGCAAACACGGCAGTTTGATTGATTTTCATCCAGGCTGCCAGTTCGTTCAAGCGATCGTAAGCCGCTTGGTCGTAGTCTCCATTAGGGCCAGGCGCTATGTTTAATAGGTAGTTTCCGCCACGGGAAATGATTTTCACCAATGTTTCTACAAGCTTCTTGGTTGGTTTGTAGTTGTCGTTGGGAACATAGCTGAACGAATCACCCATTGTAATGCAGCTTTCCCATGGAATATCCAAAGGATGTTCAGGAATCGCTTGTTCGGGGGTAACATAATTTTCCCAATTTCCGGGTACAGTACGATCTACGACAATAATTCCGGGTTGATTTTTTCTCGCCATATTACCGATGCGGTCCATGTCGATATCTTGTTCCACTTTGATTGTTCTTTGCCAATCGACAGACTGATCAATTGTTTTAAAAGGGCGTACCCAGCCTCCATCTAACCAAAGGATATCAACTTTTCCATATTCTGAGGTTAATTCGTTGATCTGGTTATAGGTATAGTTTTTGAATTTTTCCCAGCGATCCGGGTGTTTTTGAGGATCATAGTTTACATTACGGTCTTTTGGGGGAAAGTAACTCCACCAGTAAAAATCTGTGTGCCAATCAGGTTTTGAAAAATATGCACCGATTTTAAAACCGTCGTTGCGAAATGTATTAAAAATTTCTTTGGTCACATTTGCTTTAGGATTAGTCGAAAACGGTGTTTTAGAAGACGTGATCTTATAATCGGACTCCTTGGTGTCGAACATCGCAAACCCATCGTGATGTTTTGTGGTGAAGACCACGTATTTCATTCCGGCGCCTTTAGCGGCATCAGCCCACTTTTGTGGGTTGAAATCGGTAGGATTGAAGGTAGTCTGTAGATTGTTGTAATTTTTTACATACTCGTTGTAGGTCGCTCCATGCTCTGGTTTTCGTTGTGTCCAGCCTTCGTCTTCTGGGCACAAGCTCCAGCTTTCAACAATACCCCATTGGCTATACGTTCCCCAGTGCATGAAAAGTCCAAACTTCATATCTTGCCATTGTTCGAGATTTTCAATCACTAATGGATCTGTCGGTTTTTGGTAGCCGGCAGATACGTTATGTGCCTGGCCGAACGCTAGGGTTGCGCTTGAAGCGATAAACGCAGTGGATATAATGGTTTTTAGTTTTTGCATGTATAAATATAGTGAAAGTGATAAAAAGAAAGCCACCTTAGGTGGCTTTCTATAATTAAGCGTGAAATGGCGTTAGTTAACGTCCCAGAAAATTTTGGTATCGCGTGTATCTTTAGATCTTACAGCTTGGTAGTTTTCACTATTGTTAGTAATCTCTGATGAAGGATACGTCAATCGTACAGGAGGACGCTGAAATCCATTCAATGTAGAAACTGGAAACGCTGGCAGAATTGGATATCCTGTTCTTCGGTATTCCGACCATGCTTGTTCGCCCTGTAACCAACCAAAATGTAACCATTTTTGTGTCCCTATAAGTTTTAATTTAGCGTTTTTATCCCCACTGAAAACTATGTTTGATTCAGTGACAAATTTATTAATTACTTCGCTACTTGGTTTAGTAGCTTTCGCATTATTTGAAGAGCTCTCATTAAGATAATAATAGAAGCTTACAGACTGCTTTACTGCTGTTTCATACGCTGTTTTTGCCGCAGCATCAGTACCCCATCTTTCTTGGGCTTCTGCTTTAATTAAGTTTGTCTCAGTGGCAGTCATCAAAACGCCAGGCAGTTTATTATTGATCCATGTAGTTGCAGAATCTATTACTGAATACTTCCTGAATTGTGCGTCTGCTTGGGCTGTAGTGAATGTAATGGGCATTGCTTGATATTCCTTATTGGGAACAAATTTTCCGTTTACTGTTTCTCCAAACTTATCGAATAGTACAGCAGTACGAGGATCATTTGCAGTTTTTAAAACGGTATTCAGCATATAATCAGGTGCATAATAACTTGGAAGTTCTATTAGTGCATCTAATAAGCTAGAGTTATACGTTTTCAAAGGCTGTAAAAGTATATCTTGTGATCCAGTGCTATAATCCCCGTTGTTGTCGCCATCAACCAATGGATACTCTGTTGGGTTGTTTAGCATGTCCATAATCTCAGTTTTAGCTTTATTTTCATCAACATTGGAAATTCTCATCAATAAGCGTAAACGTAAAGAATTCGTATATTTTCGCCATTTGGTTAAATCTCCAGAGTTTAGAATATCTGCTCTGTTAAATTCTGATGTACTTTTTGCTGTTTTCAAAAAAGTATTAATTTCTTTTAGCCCATTGATAAACAAAGTATACAATTCCTTTTGATCATCAAATTTTCCAAGCTTAATGACATCTGTTAAAGGAAGACTTCCAGCTTCAGAAAAAGGAATATCTCCGAAATTATCAACCAATTTTGAAGCTTGATCAAATAAAATGACTTTAGCAGTATTCATGTATAGATCGCGACTTGCCTTTTCTTCCGTAGATAAGTTGTTATAAGATCTTTCCATTGATCTATAAACACCAATTATGCCAGGTGAATAAAAATCTTTCCAATAGTCATTAATATAAGAATCACTTTGTTGATACATTGTATTTTCATTTGCAAAATAAGCTGTTTGTGTATATTTTGCTTGATGCATCAATATAAAAGTGCGGTAATGCCAGTATTCCGATCTTAAACGAGAATTATTCAGTATTTGTGAAAAAAATGCTGGTATATTGGGTAAAGTTGTCTGTTCTGGATCCGTATAACGATCCTCTAACTCAGTTTTACAAGACTGAAAGCTTCCTAATGTTAAAAGAATACTTCCGAATAATAGTATTTTATTAATTTTTTTCATTGCTTTAAGTGTTAAAATTTAGCATTAAGAGAGAAACCAAAACTTCTTGTTGCTGCATTGGAGCCGATATCAATACCTTGGGAGTACCAATAATTTCCAACAGGTGCTTCTGGATCGATATCTTTAATGGAACGATAGAAGTAGAAGAGATTTCTTCCTATCAGAGAAAAACGTAAACTATTCAATTTTAATTTTTGCGTGAATGATTCTGGGAGATTATATCCAATAACAACCTCTCTTAGCTTAATGAAATTATTGTCTAGCACAGCCGCTTTCTCATTCCAAGCATTATTTCCCCAATAAAAATTATTAATATAATATTCAGCACCAGAAAGATGAACATCATTTTTAGCGCCTGTGTTTTGATTAACGCCATCTAAAGTTATTCCTGATTCACGATATTCCAATGTGCTTTCTAGTCGACCTGCTCCGTAAGCGTATTTATGCGGCGTGGAAATCATTTGTCCTCCAAATCTGTAGTCAGCAGTAAAGTCTAAGCTAAAGTTTTTGTAGTTGAAAGTATTTGATAATCCTCCGATTGCTTTCGGCATAATATTACCCGCTTTAACATAAGTTGACTTATCAATAACATAATTACCTTCATCAGAGATTAGAAATTCTCCTTTTTCATTTGTCGCGCGAGGGAACACATATATATTTCCTAAGGTCTCCCCAGGTCTTGCTTCCATCCGGATGGAACTTTGATCCGCATCATAGAAAATTAATTTTGGTACACCACTGATCAATTCATCTAGACGGGACTTGTTATTTGAGAAGTTTAGTCTTGCATTCCATTTGAAATTTTCTGTTTGAATCGGAGTGCCGTTCAATGAAACTTCCCACCCTTTATTCGAGATTTTACCCACATTAAGGAATTGTGTCGACGCTCCAGTTGAAAATGCCGTACTTAAAGGCATAATTTGATCATCGATAAAATTTGAATAATAGCTTACATCTAGACCTAATCTATTTTTTAAGAATTTCAAATCTAATCCAATTTCCTTTTCAGTTTTTTTCTCAGGTTTTAAATCTTCATTTCCATAGGAAGAATTAGTAGCTAATGATGGCACTGGACCATTAACCGTTATTAATGATGTTTGTTTAAAAGCAAGATTTGACGCATAAATTGGTGCATCGTTACCAACTACCCCATAGGATGCTCTTAGTTTTCCATAGCTAAAGAATTCAGGTAATTTAAATGCGTCAGAGAACACAAAACTCGTGTTTACGGAACCATAATGATATGGGTTGTTTTTTGATGGCAATGTTGACGAATACTCTTGACGAGCTGTCCCTTCCAAGAATAAATAGTTTTTATAAGAAAGGTTTAATAAGCCGAAGTAGGCATATTTTATAAGTTCCTTTCTAACGTGGGTAGTTACAGCTTGGCCAAAGGTATTATTTAAGCTAAACCAATTTGCAGAAACCAAACCACCTTCTGTTCTGGACATTTGATCATCATAGTTTTCCATACGAGACTGAAAACCTCCACTTAAACTAAAGTCAAAGTCTTCAGATAATTTGTCTGCATAAGTTAATAAGGCATCTCCATAAATAATCTTATAGATTCCTTTCGAAACCTCAAATTTACCGGTACTATTAGTTTGATTATATTGGACAGCGTACTCGTTATGTTCTTTATTTTCGATATTTAATCCAGTAAAATCTGTTCCTAATCGACCTCTAAACTTTAGTTTATCTAATATACCCCAGTTTAACGTAGCACTTCCCAAAAAGCGATTTTCCTTCTCCTCATAACTGTTACGTTTTTGTTGCCAAAAGTAGTTTAATAGGTTAAGAGCTCTATAATTAACGGGAAATGCCCCAGGTCTATTGGATCCAAAAGGATTGTATCTGTAGCCGTCGGAGGTCTGGTAGAGTTCGTTTTTCATCTTCTCAACGTCTTCAGCACCGCTAAAAAATCCCGCATAAGAACCGAGAACATCTCCCATTAAACCGGGCCTATTTTTGGTAATCGTATTAATATAAGATGCAACTACATCCAAATCCAATCGATCAGCAAGCTTGATTGTACTATTTAAATTAAAGGTACTTTTATTCATCTTACTACCTGGTACAATTGCCTTGTAGTCCATATTGGAAGCTGATAACCTATAATTTATTTTTTCTGTTTGATTGGAAATACTTAGATTAAAATTACTATTGTGTCCAGTATCGAAAATATCACCATAATTGCCTTTATTAGCGGAGTACTTTCTTAACGAACCGTCCCACCAGCGAACATCTTTACCATCGTATTTAGGTCCAAATTGGCCCCAGGCATTGTAGTTCAAGAGTCTGTCACCTGGGAAGGCTGGATTTGTCATCCAGCCTTCTTCCGTACCGCCTACTTGTAAATTAGTAGCAGCATCATATCCTGGTCCGTACTCATACTGTAATCTCGGAAGAAACGCAGCAGTTTCGATAGAACCAGTGTAATTGAAGTCGATTCCAAGGCCTTTACCTTTTACACCTTTTTTAGTTGTGATTACAATAACACCACTTGCAGCATCAGAACCATATAACGCTGTCGCACTGGCCCCTTTTAAAATTGTCATGGACTCAATATCGTTAGGGTTCAAATCTAACATACCGTTTCCACGTATTCTATTGTCAGACCATATTGCTTGCCCCCCCGGGTCAGTAATACCACCAGTGTTGTTTAAACCTTTTGATCCTGCCTGTTGATCGTTTCTGATCATTACCCCATCAACCACATATAAGGGTTGTCTGTTGTTACTTAGGGAATTAATGCCACGAATCTGAATGTTAACGGCACTAGATGCTCCCCCTGGAGCGGAATTAATTTGCACGCCAGGCGCTTTTCCATAAAGGGCCGAACCAATGTTTGTCGTACCTGCTTGGGTTAACTCTTTCGAGCTTATTGTCGATGAGGCGTATCCGAGAGCTTTAGCCTCTCTTTTGATTCCCATTGCTGTTACCACAACTTCGTCCAAAGCGGAAGCATCTTCAGTTAATTTAATATTAAGTGTTTTTGAAGAACCAACAGTTATTTCTTGTGATTTGTATCCAACAATAGATACCCGTAAGACTTCGCCCGGCGATGCTTGGATCGTAAATGACCCATTACTTCCGGTTTGCGTACCGCGAGTTGTTCCTTTTACAGAAACTGTTGCCCCGGATACAGGTCCCTTCGCATCTGAAACTATTCCAGAAATGCTTTGCTGCGCATAAAGCGATGTCGCACTAAAAAGTGTACATAACGCTAATCCTGCAGTTTTTTTGTAAAATAGACTCATATTCTACTGATTAATTTGTGTGTAATTAGATTTAAATATTCGGTGTATTAGGTTTTCTACAACGAGGCACATTGTACCTTTTATTTGCGCATCTTTATGAAGTTCAGAGATTGCCAAATGTGTTGTTTTGGCAATCTCAGGTATGCAAAATTCATTTAGCGCAATTTGAATATGCGGTTCTAATATATGACCAACTTCAGCGCCACGGCCGCTGATCAATATCTGTTTCGGATTTAAAATATGAATTAAGGTCGAAATACCTTTTCCAAGCATATAGCCAATTTTTCCTATATTATTTATAGCAACTTGATCACCTACTCTGATCGAATCAAACAATGCTTCAAGTTTATTGTCGTTACTATTTATAAAAGTGCTATAAATTGAGTATTGCTCATTCTCAATATCATTCTCGACATATTTTATCGCAGCATTGAGTGATGCTACAACCTCTAGGCATCCCCTTTTGCCGCAAGAGCAGAGCATTTGGTTATCTGCTAAGGGGATGTGGCTAAATTCCCCCGCGTACCCAGCGGTTCCTTTAAATATAGTGTTATTGATGATTATCCCCAGTCCAACACCCCAGTTAAGGTTAATAATTAAAGAGCTGGTAAGGTCTTTGGCTATTCCCAATTGTTTTTCTGCCAACGCAATACATCGAGAATCATTCTCTATCACAGTTGGTATATTAAATCTTTTCTCAATATTGTGCTTAAGATTAAATAGACCATGAGCTTTGGGGTAAGATTCATTTATGCCTAATTCGCTGTTGACAAATCCAGGTATACTGACGCCAATACCTATAAAGTTTTCAAGTGATATCGTAGATTTTTGGATTAATTCCTCTGCACGATTTAGTATGGTATCTAGCGAAGATTTTTCTTTTAATTCTACTGCTATATCTCGATATTCTGCAATCACCTTATTATGCAAATCAGAAATCGAGATTGTTGTAAAATACTGATCGCATGCTATTGAAAGAATATAGTTGTCTGAGTTTTCATTTATTGTATATTGAATCGGTCGGCGTCCACCAGTTGACTCTGCAAATCCACATTCAACTATTATATTTTGCTCAATTAAGTGATTAACAACCTTAGTTACAGAGGGAGTGCTTTTCGCTATCTTTTTAGCAAGATCAGCAATTGATAGCATCGATTCAACATAAAGGTTTATTAATATCTCGTTTTCCATTGTAAATGAATGGTTAGTAGAAGTCGGTTAAACTTTCGTTAAAGATATGTTAAAAAAAAAGTAAGTTCCAAAAACTTTTTGTTTTTTTTTAAAAAGTTTTGATTTCTTTATTTTTTACGGAATGAAGGGTGCTAACGATTGTAACAAGCTTGTCACCAAAGAACTCCTGTTTATGCCTCTTAATTATAGATTAGGCATAAAAGTGAATATCAAATACCTTATATTTACCTCTTAATTATAGTATCTAATTATGAAACAACGCTATTACTCCTTGGATGTCTTTCGTGGAGCTACTGTGGCACTGATGATTATGGTAAATAATCCGGGGACATGGGCTTATACGTTTGCGCCGCTAAAACATGCAGCCTGGCATGGATGCACACCTACAGATCTGGTTTTTCCTTTTTTTCTTTTCGCAGTTGGTAATGCCATGTCTTTTGTGATACCTCGATTACAGGAAGCTGGCCCCGCCGTATTTTGGGAAAAAGTAATTAAAAGGACGATTTTGATTTTTGCCATCGGACTTTTTATCAACTGGTGGCCTTTTATCAAATGGGAGGGAGCTGAGCTGGTATTTAAACAGTGGGTAGATCCAAATGATGCAAGTCGGGGCATACGTATTCTTGGGGTATTGCAGCGTATTGCCATTGCTTATTGTTTTGCTTCTTTATTAGCCTACTATTTTAAAGAGAAAGCGATTATTTGGATCTCTGCAGCTATTTTGCTTCTATACTGGGCTGTTTGCGCATTCGCGGGCGGATCGGATCCCTATAGCTTAGCGGGCTGGTTCGGCACAAAGTATGATATTGCTATTTTAGGTTTACCGCATGTTTACAGAGGCGAGGGCGTGCCGTTTGATCCTGAGGGGCTAATGAGTACGCTGCCAGCAGTAGTTCAGGTTGTATTTGGCTATTTGGTCGGTGTATTTATTAAAAAACAAGGTCAGGTGGATTGGCTGTGGACCAGAGTTCCAGCTTCCAACGAACCGCATTTTAAATTATTGGCGGGCATGTTTGTGACTGGATTTATTTTGGTCGTGTTGGCGTGGATATGGGCATTAGGTTTTCCGATCAATAAAAAAATATGGACGAGTTCATATGTGCTCTATACAACTGGTTTGGCAACCATGACAATAGGTGGCATGATCTGGTTTATTGAGGTGCAGGGTGTAAAAAATAAATTGACACAATTTTTTGATGTTTTTGGTAAAAATCCACTGTTCATCTTTGTGTTGAGCGGTATTCTTCCACGCTTTCTAGGACTATTTCGTATCCCTGACGGCTTAAAAGAGGACGGCTCGCAACAATACATCGAAGCTTTCGCCTGGTTCTATAAATACGTCTGTGCGAAAATACCTGGAATCCCGGAAGTTGGCTCTTTTGTTTATTCGCTCTGCTTTCTGACGTTGATGTGGGTAATCTGCTATTGGTTGGATAAGAAAAAGATCTATGTAAAGGTATAATAGCATCTGAAACTTTGCTTGTTAAATATTTTGGCAACCAAATACTTTTGCTATCTTTGCAGCCAATTAATAAAATTTTTAACGCTTTAATATTATTCAGGAAATGTATTTAAGTAAAGAGTACAAAGCTGACATCTTCGCAGAATTCGCTGGATCAGCTACAAACACAGGATCTACTGAAGGTCAAGTTGCTTTATTCACTAAGAGAATTGCTCACTTAACTGAGCACTTGAAAAAAAACAGAAAAGATTTCGGTACACAACGTGCCCTACAAATGTTAGTAGGTAAACGTCGTTCATTATTAGCTTATCTTTACAAAAAGGATATCAACCGTTACCGTGCGATCATTAAAGGTCTAGGTTTACGTGATATTATCAAATAAGCTTTTATAAAAAGGTGTTAAGAAAGCCATCCAATTTTGGATGGCTTTTTTTTATTTATACAAAAATGAGGTACTCTTATTTTTAGCAAAATTCGGCACAGATTTCTTAGCGAAGTATTGTAAAAAATGTATACATTTTTAAAAGGGATGGTCAGCTTCTGTCCCGAGGCTAAGCGTGATAGCGTAGCCATGCAAATATTAGTCGAAAAAGACTGAAAATTGAAATAAGAAATGGAGTATAGCGGGATGGGTTACGCTAACTTCGGGCTTCGGCTGGCAGAGCCCTTTGATAGGGGGCAAGTTAAGACCAAGTTATTGCCAAGTTCGCCCTGTAAGTAGTTTGAGTGTACAGTGAGTCCACGTTGAGTCCACCTTTTAAGCTGCTCTCACTGTGCCTGTATGTTTTTTACAAGTCGGGAGGGGGGCGAACTTGGGGCGAACTTTTCCATAAGCAATTTACAACAAAGTCTCTTGAAAATTGCAATTTTTATAATTGTCATTTTACTCGGATTCGTAATTTATTAAAAATCAACAATATGCTTTATTGTAGGCGGTCGCTGTGGGATCTTTAGGTATGGGAATAAATGACAATGGGTTTATCAGAGGCCTAGTTGGCCCGCTGGTAAATAGAAAAGTTGGCAATAAAAACTACTTGCAGAGCAGGCCACATCGTGTCAAACAGACGAATGATACCAAGCGGACAGGTAAGGATTTTGGAAATGTAAGCCGTGCCGGTGCTCTGATACGGATGTGTTTTGGCGAAATACATCAAGAGCTTCATGACGGGCAGATGGGCAATCGGCTAAATAGGCAGATCTATCGTGCAATAAAGCCAAACCTCGATTCGGATAAAGGTAGCCGTACACTGAGCAACAGCATATTGGATATGTTGGTGAATTTTCAGTTCAATGAAAACTGCCACATGCAAGATTATTTTTTTATCGATCCTGTAGTTTCCATGAACAAGAAGAAAGATCTTAAAATATCATTCCCCGAGTTTGATATCAAAAGAGCGCTGGTCCTTCCTGACAAATGCAATGCCGTGGTATTCAAATTTCATGCCTTCTCATTTGATTTTGATGAGTTTGAGCCTACAGAGATAAAAGAGGTAGAATGGGAATACGATGTTAAGTATAAAGAGGATGTGATACCGGCAAAAAACTTGACCGTTAAATGTGGCGATTTTGTCGGTAGTTCAATATTTGTGGGATTTACTATGCTGTATCTGAAAAAGGGAAGCTATCGGTCAAATGTGCTCAATGAGATAGATTTTAATCCAGCCTCGATTCCAGCAGCTTTTCAGCTTGTGTAAGGTATAAGGCACATTTTTGGGAAACGAAAATAAAAATTGAATTGATATATAGTATTTGCGTATTTAGCCAGCTGTTAATTGCACTAATCTTAATATTTTAATTTACCTTTGTGCTGAAATCTAATGTATTTAAAATATTGGCATGCTGCCAACAAGACGAAAAGCATGTCGCAAACAAGATTAAATGAATTACAACGAAATTAAAACAACCATCGATATGGGTAATGGCACCCAGATCGAATTGTCTACAGGAAAATTGGCAAAGCAAGCTGATGGTGCTGTAGTATTAAAACAAGGCAATACGATGTTGCTTGCGACAGTCGTTTCTGCTAAAGAAGCTAAATCTGGCGTCGATTTTTTACCTTTATCTGTAGATTATCAAGAAAAATATGCGGCAACTGGCCGTATTCCAGGTGGTTTCTTACGTCGTGAAGCTAGATTGTCAGACTATGAGGTGTTGATCTCACGTTTGGTAGACCGTGCATTGCGTCCTTTGTTCCCTGAAAATTATCATGCAGATACTCAAGTGGCAATTAGCTTAATTTCTGCAGATAAAGATATTATGCCTGACGCTTTAGCAGGCTTGGCTGCTTCTGCGGCAATCGCAGTATCTGATATTCCTTTCAATGGTCCTATCTCAGAAGTTCGTGTAGCGAAAATTAACGGTGAGTTGGTGATCAACCCAAAATTATCTGACCTGGAAAATGCAACATTAGAATTTATCGTTGCTGGTTCTGCGCAAGATATTGGCATGGTTGAAGGTGAAGCAAAAGAAATTTCTGAAGCTGAAATGGTAGAAGCCATTGCTTTTGCGCACGAGGCAATCAAAAAGCAAGTTGCAGCTCAGGTAGAATTGGCTAATCTGGTTGGTAAAACTGTTAAACGGGAATACAACCACGAACCAGAAAATTTAGAATTGAGAGATTCAATCTTTGCAGCTACTTACGATAAAGTGTATGCTATTGCAAAATCAGCATCTACCAAACATGACCGTTCTGAAAGTTTTGCGAAGATTGCAGAAGAATATAGAGCAACAATGCCTGAGGAATTGGATGATGATACAGCGTTCTTGTTTAAGAAATATTTCCACGATGTGCAGTATGATGCTGTTCGTAATCTTGTATTGGACGAAGGAATCCGTTTAGATGGTCGTGACGTACGTACAGTTCGTCCAATCTGGTCTGAAGTAGATTACTTGCCTGCTGCGCACGGTTCGGCTGTATTCACACGTGGTGAAACACAATCATTGACTTCGGTTACTTTGGGTGCTAAAGATGATGAGCAAATGATCGATGGTGCTTTTATCAACGGTTATAATAAATTTATTCTTCACTATAACTTCCCTGCATTCTCTACAGGTGAGGTCAGACCTAACAGAGGTCCGGGTCGTCGTGAAGTTGGTCACGGTAACTTGGCTATGCGCTCATTGAAACAGGTTCTTCCGGCAGATAATGAAAATCCATATACTATCCGCGTAGTTTCTGATATCCTAGAATCCAATGGTTCGTCTTCTATGGCAACGGTATGTGCTGGTACATTAGCGCTTTTAGATGCTGGTGTGAAGTTAAAAGCTCCAGTTTCGGGTATTGCCATGGGATTAATTTCTGATGAGACAACTGGTAAATATGCGATCTTATCGGATATATTAGGTGATGAAGATCATTTGGGAGATATGGACTTTAAAGTAACTGGAACTGAAAAGGGTATCGTTGCCTGTCAAATGGACTTAAAAATCAATGGTTTGAAATGGGAGGTCTTGACGCAAGCGTTGGATCAAGCAAAAGAAGCGCGTTTGCACATCTTAGGCGAGATGAAGAAAACCATTGATGCTCCTCGTGAAGATTACAAACCTCATGCACCACGTATCGTTCAATTGTTGATCGACAAAGAATTTATTGGCGCTGTAATCGGACCTGGTGGTAAAATTATCCAAGAAATGCAACGTGAAACTGGTGCTACGATTTCAATTGAAGAAGTTGATAACAAAGGCGTTGTTCAGGTTTTTGCCGATAACAAAGCTGCTATAGATGATGCCGTAGGCCGAATCAAAGCGATTGCTTCTAAACCTGAGATTGGAGAGACTTACGAAGGTAAGGTGAAATCCATCATGGCATTTGGTGCGTTCGTTGAAATCATGCCAGGTAAAGATGGTTTATTGCATATCTCTGAAATCGACTGGAAGCGTCTTGAAACAATGGACGGTATCTTCAAAGAAGGGGATAAAGTCACTGTAAAATTGTTGGACATTGACAAACAAGGTAAGATGAAGCTTTCACGTAAAGCATTATTACCGCGCCCTCCAAGAGAAGACAAGCCAAAACAGGATAAACCTGCTGGCGAAGCTCCTGTAGCTGGTGCTGGTCAGGAATAAACCTGTTACGCAATAGATAAGAAAAGAGGCTGTCTCAAAATGACAGTCTCTTTTTTTTGCATTATCTAAGGCTTATAATTTGTTTTAATTGTTTGATTTTCATATATTTATAGTGT